>DAIOUO010000235.1:0-5684 GCA_036759485.1 Geminicoccaceae bacterium
GCCCGCCGGCGCCGGCCGCCCGCCCGGGGGGAGAGGTCGTCCCTGCGGGTCTGCTGCTCGAGGCGCTGGTGCGGCCGCACCGGCCCGGAGGTGACGGGCTCACCGGCCCGGCGCTACGGGGCATCGCCCGCGTCCTGCCCGTTCCGGTCGCGCCCGGCAGCGGGACGCCCTCCGTCGCGGCCCCCGCCCCGGGCGGCCCCTGGCTCGAGGGCGAACGGCTCGCGACGGTCCTGGGCTCCGCCGGGCCGGACGGGCTCCTCGCCGAGGCCGACGGACTCGCGATCCTGTTGCGCGGCCCCCGACTCCATCTGCCCCCCGGTGCCCGGCTGCGGATCGCCTGGGAGCGGCCACCGACGGTCGTCGAACCGCGACGCGCGGAGGCGGTCGAATCGGGAGCCGCACCGCGGACCCAGCCGGCGGACAGGGTCGCCCTGTCCGCGGAGCGGCCGGCACGTGCCGCCGAGCCCGGCCCCGGCCCGCGGGCCGAGCCGCGCGGTCCGCCTGCCCCGCTCGAGGGCGCCCCGGTCACCTCGGCCCGAGCTGTGGCCGAGCCGGCGGCACCTCTCGTGGAGGAGGGGGTCCGACGGTTCGGCCGGTCGCTCGGTCTCGCGGTCGAGCGGGTCGACGAAGAGGACGGGCGGGCTCGGCGGGAAAGCCGGGGTCGGGCCGGCGAAGAGCCCGAGGTCGGGCGGAGCGTCTTCGTGCTCGAGCTGCCCGAGCTCGGCCGCGTGCGGCTCGAGCTCGCCTGGTCGAGGCGGGGCGTCGAGCTCGCGATCGCGGGACTACCCGAGCTGCCCGGCGGCGAGCGAGCGGCGTTCCTCGAGGCCTTCGAAGCGGCGCTCGCCGCGAGCGGCGCCCGCGGACGGGCAGTGCTCCTGACCGCGCCCACCGGTGCGCCGCCGGTCGACAGGGCACGCGATGCGGACCGGGATCGGCTGCAGGGGTCGGAAGAGCGCCCGGATGCGGCCGGAGAGGGCCCGTGAGCGCGCCGGCCCGGTGGCGAGAGACGGCCGACCGGTCGCGACGCCCACGGCGACGGCACGGGCCGCTCGCTCTTCCGGTCGTTTCGGGCGTTCGGCGAAGGCTCGGTTCGACAGGTGCGGCTCCGAGGCTCGATCCCGTGGGCGAAGCGCGGCGGTCGCGCCCGGTCGACCGGGTGCTCCGTCGGTCTCCGACGTCGGCCTGGCTCGCCATGGCGATCGACTCGAGATCGCGACCGGTCGACCGGGCGCTCCGGAAGTCGCCTGGGCGAGGCGATCGGAGGTGCGGGCCCGGAGCCGAAGGCCCGCCCGAGAAACGGCGGAGCTTCGAAGGGAAGGGCTCCTCTTCGAACTGCGGGCGTCTCGATCGGACGGGAGCGGAGCGACCAGACGAGGAATTCGACTCGTGCCTCGATCGCCGAGGCTGCGGAACGGGAGACGGCGGCCCCGAAAGACCGTCGACATCCGCGAACGGCCGTTTCTCCACCGCGAGGAGCCGCGCGGACGGCGAGCCGGATCGGCCCGGAGACGAACGCCGGCCGCGGCCTTCGGCCCGGGTTCGCGACCCGGCCCGCCCGCTGCCCCGGCCGGGCTCCCTACCGGCGAGCGTCGGCCGTCGGTGTCCGCCGCCGATCCTCGGCCCGGACCCGGCTCACCACCGGGGCCACCGTCGAGCCCCGCCCGGCGAACCGCCGGGGGGTCCGCGCGGACCGCCCGCAGGCGAGCCGAACCCGATCGGCGCCACCGCGAGGGCGATCGGCGTCGCAGCGGGCGAGCGAAGCGGGCCGGTACGTTCCGGCGGGCCGGGCGCGGCCACCGGCGGATTTCGGTCGGCCAATCGGCGGCGCCCGCAGCGAGGCGGCGGCGCCGCGCGGACCGCTCTCCGAGGAACCGTCCGATGCCGGCCGACCGGCAGCGGGCGTACCGAGAGAGCCGGCCGATGCGCCCGGGATCGGGAGGAAACCCTGGTCCCGCCGCGCCCGTTGTCGGCTCGCCGCCCGCCGGCAGGGTCGAGAACCGCGCCCGGGGGCCTTTCGAGTGGGTCGACGGCTCCGCGCCGCCCCTGGCCGAGGCCGCGGTTCCGGTACACCGGTCGGCGAGGAGCGCCCCGAACCACGGGCCCGGCTCCGACTGTCGGTAGCCGCCCGGTGGGCAGGCGGCGCACCGTTCCTCGCGGACGCCTCGAGCCCGGGCGAGAGCGAACCTCGATCGTCCCGGACCCGCTCTCCGGCGGAGTGAAAGCCGACCGCTCGCGATCCGAGGAGCGGGCCGCACGGAGGCCCGGATCGGCGGCTGCGAGGGGCAGCCACCGCGAGCGGCCGGGCAGCGGGCCCGGGTCGGCGAGTAGGGCCGGCGCAGTCCCCCCCCGCGCGCTCGTCCGGACCGCGGCCGGCGACCGGGTCGGTCGACGGGCGACCCGACCCGCCACCCCACGCATGCGCGAACGCCGGGAGCCGACCGTGCCGTTCGCACCCGGCACTCGCTGCCAGCCCCTGCCCACGGGGACCGCGCGTCCCGCGGGATCCCGCGCACCGCGCGGCCTGCCGCCGCCGTGCGGAGCGGCGAGCGGGGACCAGTCGCGTGAGGGAAAGGACGACAGGCCCGGGAGCCGTGTGGCCTGCGAAGGATGTGCAGCAGGTGCCGCGCCGATGCGGCGCCGCGCCCGAGCGCGGTGCAGCCGACCGGTGCGCCCGGCGATGGCGAGCGGTGCGCACATCCCTCGCCGCGATCTCGATCCCGGCGTTCTTCACGGCTCCGCGGCCGGGGGGTTGCGCCGGCGCGCAACTCGGTCTCGAGCCGGCGACGGAAGCGCGCGGGCCCGCGCTGGCCGCAGGGTGACGCCGTGGAATGTCACGCGGGGCTGGTCCGCGCCGGCGCGCCCGCACGGGCCGCAGCGCGGTCGCATGGACAGGGCCCGAGCCCGGCTGCTATCAGCCCGAGCCACGATGGTGCGGCGCAGCGCGCCGCCCGCCCCGGGAGATCGGAATGGCCGACCTCGAGCGTCCGCTCTCGCCCCATCTGCAGATCTACCGCTGGCACCTCACCATGGCGCTCTCGATCCTGCACCGCGCCACGGGTCTCGTGCTGGCCGCGGGTCTCTTGCTGCTCACCTGGTGGCTGACCGCGCTCGCACGCGGCCCCGAGGCCTTCGCCCTGGTCCGCGCCGCGATCGACAATCCGCTCGGCGGGTTCGTGCTGTTCGCCTTCACGCTCGCCGTTTTCTACCACATGGCGAACGGGGTGCGGCATCTCGTCTGGGACCTCGGCATCGGCCTGGGCAAGGAGGAGGCGTACCGCTCGGGGCTCCTCGTCCTGGGCTTCGCAGCCGTGGCGACGGTCCTGCTCTGGATCGCGATCCTGGCTTTCGGCGGAGGGTCCCGATGATCGCCTCCGGTCGCACCGGCATCGGCCGGATCAAGGCGGGCGGGTCGGCCCGCAGCGGCGCCGAGCACTGGTGGCGCCAGCGCCTCACGGCGATCGCCAACCTGCCGCTCGTGGTCTGGTTCGTGGTCTCGGCCGTATCGCTTTCGGGTGCCGACTACGAGGAGGTCCGCGCCTGGCTCGGCGGACTGTTCAACGGCACCATGATGGTGCTCTTGGTCGTCTCGCTGTTCTGGCATGCCCGACTCGGCATCCAGGTGGTGCTCGAGGACTATGTCCACGATCGGGCGCTCGGGCTCGCGGCGCGGATCGGCCTCGATCTCCTCACGGTGGCGCTCGCCGTTTCCTGCCTGTTGGCGATCCTCGTGGTCTCGCTCGGGAGCTGATCCGATGCCGCGCGCCTATCCGATCACCGACCACGCCTACGACTGCGTCGTCGTCGGCGCCGGCGGTTCCGGGCTCAGGGCCGCCGTCGGGATGGTCGAGGCCGGCCTCAAGGTCGCCTGCATCTCGAAGGTCTACCCCACCCGCTCGCACACGGTCGCGGCCCAGGGCGGCATCAACGCCGCGCTCGCCAACATCATCGAGGACGACTGGCGCTTCCACATGTACGACACCGTCAAGGGGTCGGACTGGCTCGGCGACCAGGACTCGATCGAGTACATGACCAAGAACGCGCCCGCCGCGGTCTACGAGCTCGAGCATTACGGCGTGCCGTTCTCCCGCACCCCCGACGGCCGGATCTACCAGCGCGCCTTCGGCGGTCAGTCGATCCACTACGGCAAGCAGCAGGCCTATCGGACCTGCGCGGCCGCCGACCGGACCGGCCACGTCCTCCTGCACACGCTGTTCCAGCAGGCGCTCAAGCACAAGGTCGAGTTCTTCAACGAGTATTTCGCCCTCGACCTGATCATGGACGAGGAGGGGGCCTGCGCCGGGGTGATCGCGATGCGGATCGAGGACGGCTCGATCCACCGCTTCGCCTCCCACCTCACCTGCCTCGCCACCGGCGGCTACGGCCGGCTCTACTTCTCCTGCACGAGCGCGCACACCTGCACGGGCGACGGCAACGCGATGGTCCTGCGCGCCGGCCTGCCGCTGCAGGACATGGAGTTCGTCCAGTTCCACCCCTCGGGCATCTACGGCGCCGGCTGCCTGATCACCGAGGGCGCCCGCGGCGAGGGCGGCTATCTCACCAACGGCCTCGGCGAGCGCTTCATGGAGCGCTACGCCCCGACCGCCAAAGACCTCGCCTCGCGCGACGTCGTCTCGCGCGCCATGACGATCGAGATCAACGAGGGTCGCGGCTGCGGACCCAACAAGGACTATATCGAGCTGCACCTCGAGCATCTCGATCCCAAGGTGCTCAAGGAGCGGCTGCCCGGCATCTCCGAGACCGCGCGGATCTTCGCGGGCGTCGACGTCACCCGCCAGCCGATCCCGGTCGTGCCGACCTGCCACTACAACATGGGCGGGATCCCGACCAACTGGCGGGCCGAGGTGGTGAGGCCCAAGGACGGCGATCCGGACGCGACCGTGCCCGGCCTCATGGCGGTCGGCGAGGCGGCCTGCGCCTCGGTCCACGGCGCCAACCGGCTGGGTGGCAACTCGCTCACCGATCTCGTGGTGTTCGGCCGCTCGGCGGCCCATCGGGCGGCCGAGCTCGTCCGGCCCGGCAGCCCGGCGCGGCCTCTGCCCAAAGGCGCGGGCGAGGCGGCGCTCGACCGGCTCGACCGGATCCGCCACGCCTCCGGCAGCCTCACCGTCGGGACGATCCGGACCAGGATGCAGCGCACCATGCAGCGGCACGCCGCGGTGTTCCGCGACGCCCCCACCCTCGAGGCCGGCTGCCGCAAGCTCGAGGAGATCGCCCAGAGCCTCCAGGACCTCAAGGTCACCGACCGTTCGTTGGTCTGGAATACCGACTTGATCGAAGCGCTCGAACTCGACAACCTCATGATGCAGGCGGTGGCGACCATGCATTCCGCCGCTTTCCGGACCGAGAGCCGGGGTGCGCACGCGCGCGAGGACTATCCCGAGCGCGACGACGTCAACTGGCTCAAGCACACGCTGTGCTGGGTCGACGAGCGGCATCGGCCGCGGCTCGACACGCGGCCAGTGCATCTCTTCACGCTCAGCAACGAGGTCGAGCCCGTACCGCCCACCAAGCGGGTCTATTGAGGCACCGACCGCAGCGAGGTCGTCGATGGTCCAGCTCGCCCTTCCCGCCAACAGCCGCGTACGGCCCGGCCACCGGCACCCGGCACCGGCCGGCGCCAAACGGCCCAAGGAGATCGCCGTCTACCGCTGGAGCGGGGTGCC
>DAIOUO010000236.1:0-5670 GCA_036759485.1 Geminicoccaceae bacterium
TTACTGTCCCCGGGGGCGGGGGGGGGGGGAAAATCGACGGATGGAACGAGCCGAGTGGTGGACGGAAGGGCCAGGCAGGGTGCCGGAAGAGACCTGCGTCGACAGGTCGAGGGAGCGTCTCCGACCGGGTCGCTGGGCGGACGAGTGGAGCCGCGCGCTGCCCGAGACCCGCTTCGGCAGCTCGACGGATCGTCTTCGGGCTGGAGCCCCGGTCCCTGGGCCGAGCGGGGTGCCGGCTGCGACCCACGGTGGTCGCTCGCAGGTTCGTAACGGGCCGTGTGCGCGACAGTCCATCCGAGCCGGATGGTGGCCGGAACTCACGGTGGCAGCAGGACGGGCCGTCCCGGGCCGGGCGCTCCAACGACGCTCCGAGGCGGGCGTCGGCGGAGACCCGCTGCGTTCGATCGACGGGTCGGCCCCTGCGGCATGGCGGAAGCGGAGCCTCGCGGCTAAGCTCGGCGACAGCGGCCCGCGAGCGGCCGCAGGAGACAGGCGGGGAGGCCAAGGTGACGACGAAGAGCAAAAGGCTCTCGGTGGGCGCGCTCGGCGCGCTCCTTCTCGCGACGGCGGCCGGCCCACTCGCGGCGGCCGACAAGGCCTCGCTCATTCTCAATTGGTATCTGGGCGGGCTGCACACACCCTTCTATCTCGGCGTCGCCAACGGCTGCTACGCTCGCGAGAACGTCGATCTCGCGATCGAGGAGGGTCGCGGCTCGGTCCGCGCGGTCCAGGTGGTCGCCGCCAAGGGCAACACCTTCGGCATGTCGGATGCGGGCTCCTTGATGATCGGGGTGAGCCGCGGTGCGCCCTTGAAGGCCGTGATGTCGCTCCTCAACACCTCGGGCTTCGCGATCATAGGCCTCGAGAGGAGCGGCATCCGCACCGCCAAGGACCTCGAGGGCAAGAAGCTCGCGGTCTCGCCCGGCGACGCATTGACCCAGCTCTTTCCGGCCGTGATCAAGGCCAACAATCTCGATGCCGGCAAGATCGAGCTCGTCTTCATGGACCCGCCCGCCAAGGTGCCGGCCACGCTCGAGGGTCGGACCGACGCGCTCCTGGGCGGCATCGACGACCAGTTCTTCTTGATCGAGGCGCAGGGCCGGAAGGCGGTCGGGCTCCGCTTCGCCGATCTCGGCGTCAACACCGTGGGCATGACGATCCATGCTCACGAGGACACCATCCGCGAGCGGCCCGATCTCGTTCGCCGCTTCGTAGCGGGTACGGTCTGCGCCTGGGAGGCGGCCAAGGCGGACCCGGACGCGGCGGTGGCCGCGGCCGCCGCGGTCAAGCCCGACCTCAACCGCGAATCGACGAAGAAGCAGCTCCTGGTCGACCTCGGGCTCCTCGAATCGCCGGCGAGCCGGGGCAAGGGCATCGGCTTCGCGGCGGTTGAGGACTGGGAGCGGACCAAGGAGCTCCTGGTCCAATACCGCGACCTGAAGACCGACCGGCCGGCCATGTCCTTCGTCACCAACGAGTTCCTGCCGCGGTGAGGGTGGCGGCGACGCGCCCCCGGACGGGCTCGGCCGAGCCCGCGCCCTCGGCGACGATCGCGCTCGCCGGGGTCGCCAAGACCTTCCGACGCGACGGTATCGAGACGCGGGCACTCGGGCCGCTCGACCTCGAGGTCGGCGAACACGAGTTCGTGGCGATCGTCGGCCCTTCGGGTTGCGGCAAGAGTACGCTGCTGCGGCTCGTGGCCGGGCTCCTCGCGCCGAGCGAGGGCCGGGTGACGGTCGCCGGCCGGCCGGTGACGGCTCCCGTGACCGAGCTCGGCATCGTCTTCCAGAAGCCGGTGCTGCTGCCCTGGCGGGACCTTCTCGGCAACGTGCTCGTCCAGGTCGAGCTGCGCGGCCTCGCCGGTGCCGGCTGGCGGGCGCGCGCGCTCGAGCTGCTGGCGGCGGTCGGCCTCGAGGGCTTCGAGACCCGTTGGCCACACGAGCTTTCCGGCGGGATGCAGCAACGTGCCGCGCTCGCCCGGGCCCTGATCCACGACCCACCGCTCCTCCTCATGGACGAGCCGTTCGGAGCACTCGACGCCTTGACCCGCGAGCAGCTCCGGATCGACCTCGAGGAACTGTGGCTCTCGACCGGAAAGACCGTGCTGTTCGTCACTCATTCGATCGACGAGGCTGTCCTGCTCGCCGATCGGGTCGTGGTGATGGGACCACGGCCCGGGCGAATCGAGCGGATCGTGCCGGTGCCGCTCGCCCGGCCGCGCGGCCTCGAGGCGCGCCACGATCCGGTCTTCGAGCGGATCGCTCGGGCGATCACCGACGTGTTCCTGGCGCGCGGCGTGCTGCACGGTGCGCGCGCCTCGCTCGCCGCGGCCGGCGGCGCCGCGGCCGACCCGCGCCTCGAGCGGGGCGCCGCACGGGAAAGGGGGGATCGATGACGCTCTTCGGCGAAGGTTTCATCGCCATCTGGTCGGACATCCGCGAGGAAGGGCTCGAAACCTTCTACGCCTGGCACGACAACGAGCACGTCCTCGAGCGGGTCGGCATCCCGGGCTTCCTGCGCGGCCGACGCTACGTCGCGGTCGACGCGCCGGTGCGGTTCTTCATGTGCTACGAGACCGTGAGCCCGGAGGTGCAGGTCGGCACCGACTATTTGAACCGGCTCAACGATCCGACGCCTTGGACCCGACAGGCCATTCCGTACTTCTACAACACGACCCGAAGCCTCACGCGGAGAATCTTCAGCCAGGCCAAGGGCGACGGGGCCGAGCTCGTGGCGGCCGGGATCGACGCGCCGGGGCCCGCGCTCGCCGAGCTGCGCCGGCTCCTGTTCGGTGGTCTCTTCTCGGAGCTCTACCTCGACCACGGCATCGCCGGTGTGCATTGGTGCGAGACCAACCGGGCCGGCTCGACCATCGAGACCGCCGAGAAGAAGGGCCGGAGCGTCGGCGTGTGCGACGCGGTCCTGCTGGTCGAGAGCTCACGACCCGGCCCCGTTCGCACCGCCCGGGAGCGGCTCGCGGCGGCCCTCGCTGCGGTGGCGGGTGTCACCACGCCCGTGCCGCTCGGCCATTGGCGGCTCGAATACGAGAAGGTGAAGCTCGCCGTCTGAGAGCGCGCGATCGGCCCCCGCGCTCGCGCATCGTCCGGTTATCGCCCGCGACCTCGCCGGCGTTCGCCTCAATCGCGTCTTGACGGCGCTCGCGGGCCAGCCGAGCCTCGTCGAATTCGGGGCGAGTGCCCCGGCCGGATCGGCGGGAGATCGTCGACGGGGACGGGCCGGATCGACGGCCGCCACGGGTCATGGCCGGTCGGAGCGGGTCTCGGTGCCGGTGGGCGTAGGCCCGAGGGGTCGCCGCCATCCTCGTCATCGCGCCGCCCGGTCCGGCGGACGCGAGAGACGCGCGTTCGAGGTACCGAACCGCACGACCGCGAACCGGAGCCTGCGAGTGGCTCCGGTGGTCGGCTCGTGCCCCGACTCCCTCGCCCGGCTCCGTGGCGGGACGGCCGAACGCCGCCCGACAAGAGGGGAGGACGGAAGTGTCCCTCGTTCGAGACCTCGTCGCGGTGTGCGAGCAGGACTGGCTCCTCTTCGGCCGGCAGGAGATCGACCGCGACGCCGCCACGATCCGCCGCGGCATGCAGGAGACCGACGAGCGCTTCTGGCAGCGGGTGGGCGACTATCGGCGCGAAGCTGTCGGGCGAAAGCCGACCGGGCGCGATACCGACTTGCCCTGCTCCGCGGCCTTCGTCTCGTGGGCAGTCCGGCAGGCCGGGGGCGAGGTGCGCTTCCCTGCGAGCGCCAGTCACTCCCGGTACATCCGGCGCCCCATCCGCGATCGCCGCCGCGAGGTCGCAGACGTCCCGTCCCGGGGCTTCCGACCGGCGGAACGGGCCCCGGCGGTCGGCGACCCGATCTGCTGCGCCCGCGAGTTCGGTATCGACTCCGACCGTCAGCCGACGACCTACAAGTCGCATGCCGACGTCGTGGTCGCGACCGCACCGGGCGAAGTCGCGGCGATCGGCGGCAACGTCGGGAACTCGGTCGCCAAGCGGCAGCTTCGAGCCGATGCCGTGGGCCGCGCGACGGACCGGCGCCAGGCTTGGTTCGCGGTGCCGGAGAACCGGCTGTGAGCACGACCGGCGGCCCGAGGGCGGGGAATTCGCCGCACGGCGGCCGGCGATCGCGGAGGGCGGGTGCCGCCCTCGCACTCGCGGGGCTCGCTGCCTGCGCGGTCAGCGACGAGGGCGCGACGGATTTCCGCCTCGCCCGACCGGAGCTGGCCGGACCGGCCTGGGTCAAGCTGCAACCGAGGGATTCGGCCGAACTTCCGATCGACGAGGGCGAGATCGTCCAGGTCGTCCTCGAGACCGCGTTCGTGGCCGATTTCTGGTCCCTCTTCGGTCATCCCGGCGTGAGCGGCGGCCGGCCGAACGGGGAGATCGCGATCGTCGTCTCGGCCTTCGAGGACGACGGCCGCACGCCCGAACGGTTCGGCACCGACGCCTTGTCCAATGCCCGCGTCGTCTACTTCAACGAGGACGTCGTCGAGGGCCAGTTCCTCAATTTCGGGCCCGGCCTCCCGATCTGGGGCCCCGCCCTGTATCGCGGCTTCCCGCTGCGGGTCGATCTCTGGATCGTCGAGCTCGACCAGCCGGGCGGCCAGGCACGTCGGCTCCTGAGCGTCCTCGCGGCACTCGGCGGCACGGCCTACCCGCCCGCGGCACCCATCGCGGGGCCGCTCGCCAGGCTGGCCGGCACGCTGATCACCGACCGCCAGGACGATCCGGCCTTCCACTACACGCTGACCCTGGGCGCGGTCGGCGCCGACGGCCTCGCCGGCGTGCCGCTCGTCCCGGGTGACATCGTACTCGTTCGGCAGAAGCAGCGCGAGCGCGACACCGACTGGAACGCGCTGCGCTTCCACCCGCAGTCCGGCCGGCTCGCCTTCGATCGGCCGGAATGCCGCCGGGCCGAGTTGCCGCCGGGCTGCCCGTGGCGCGAGCAGACCTATCTCGTGCTCCAGGTGTCGCGGGCCCGGCGGCCGCTCGAGGCGCGGCGGGTGGAGCTCGCCTTCGAGGAGCTGCGCCATCGGTTCGCTGGCGAGAGCCCGCCGATCGCGAGCGAAGTGGGTCTCGCCGAAGCGAGATCGGCCTTCGCCGAGCTGGGCGCGGCTCTCGCCGCCCGCGACCGAGCGGACTCTTCGAGGGCATCCCTCGCCGAGCTCGCGGGTCGCACCGGCTGCACCGCCGACGGCTCGCCGGGGGCTTCCCGGCGCCGGGCGGCGGAAGCGTTCGTCACCGGTTGGTTCCTTTCGACCGGCGGCACCGGGGACGTACCGGCTCTGCCGGCCGAGGACCGCGCGAGTCTGCTCGAGCGGGCCGCCGACCGGGTCGCCCGTACGGTGACCGACCAGGCCGAGTTCGACGCGCTGATGACCGTGCTGCGGGGCGGGACGGCCGATGCCGCGACCCGCACCCGGTTGGCGAGCGCGCTCGCCGCCTGTCCGCCGCCCGCGGCGCCCGGCCGGGCGCCGGGCGGCGCTTGACGGCGGCCGGAGGCGGCCGCAGCTTCGCCCACTCGGGACGGGGCGAAGGGCCTCGCGGAGGCGGAAAGGGAGGCACCATGCGCATCGGGACGGGGCTTCGGGTCGGCGCGGCCGCGGCGGCCTTGGCGCTCGGGGCGGGCTCGGCGATCGCCGCGACCCCGGCC
>DAIOUO010000237.1:0-5617 GCA_036759485.1 Geminicoccaceae bacterium
CGCTCGCCCACCCGGAAGGTCCGACTACCGGCGGGCGGCCGGCTGGCGAGGATCTCCGCCCGGCCTTCGAGGACCCGGTCGGCGGCGAGCCGCCGGGTGCGGAACGGGGCCGGGCGCAGCGCGGGCAGGGGATCGCCCAGGAGCTCCCAATCGGGTCGGGCGCGCGGGCTGCGGTGCAGGACCTCGACATGCTCGGCCGGCAGCTCGGCCAGGAAGCGGGAGGGCACGGCCGTGGTCCACTGGCCGTACAGCCGGCGGTTGGCGGCGAAGCTCACGGCACAACGCCGCCGGGCCCGGGTGAGGCCGACATAGGCGAGCCGGCGCTCCTCCTCGAGGGCTCGTGCACCCCCCTCGTCGAGCGCCCGCTGGCTCGGGAACAGGCCTTCTTCCCAGCCGGCGAGGAACACGGTGTCGAATTCGAGACCCTTGGCACCGTGCAGCGTCATCACGCTCACGACGTCCGCGCCGGCCTCGGCCGCGCCGTCGACCACGAGGGCGACGTGCTCGAGGAAGGAACCGAGCCCTTCGAATTCCTCGAGCGCCTCGGCCAGCTCCTTGAGATTGTCGAGCCGGCCCTGGGCGTCGGGCGTGCGCTCGGCCTGCCACATGGCGACGTAGCCCGATTCCTCGAGAACGAGCTCGGCCATCGCCCGCGGACTGCGCTCGCCCAGCACGCCGCGCCAGCGGTCGAGCTGGTCGAGGAAGCGGGCGAGGGCTCCGCGGGTGCGGGCCGGCAGCTCGTCGGTGAGGACGAGCTCGCGAGCGGTCCGCACGAGGCTGCGGCCCGAGCCCCGGGCGGCTCCGTGCAGGGTCTTGAGCGCCGCCTCGCCGATCCCGCGGCGCGGCAGGTTGACGATCCGCTCGAAGGCGAGGTCGTCGTCCGGCTGGACGACCAGCCGCAGATAGGCGATCGCGTCGCGGATCTCCTGGCGCTCGTAGAAGCGCGGCCCGCCCACCACCCGGTAGGGCAGACCCGTCTGGATGAACCGTTCCTCGAAAGCGCGGGTCTGGAAGCCGGCGCGCACGAGGACGGCGATCGAGGCCAGAGGCTCGCCCCGGCGCTGCAGGGCCTCGATCTCCTGAACCACCCAGCGCGCCTCCTCCTCCTCGTCCCACAGACCCGCGACCCGGACCGGCTCGCCCGCTTCCCCCTCGGTCCACAGCGTCTTGCCGTGGCGGGCCCGGTTGTGGGCGATGAGGCCGGCCGCGGCGCCCAGAATGTGGCCGGTCGAGCGGTAGTTGCGCTCGAGGCGGATCACCGAGGCGCCGGGGAAGTCCTGCTCGAAGCGGAGAATGTTGCCGACCTCCGCTCCCCGCCAGGAATAGATCGACTGGTCGTCGTCGCCGACGCAGGTGATGTTGCGGTGGCCCTGGGCGAGGAGCCGCAGCCAGAGATACTGCGCGACGTTGGTATCCTGGTACTCGTCCACGAGGATCGCCCGAAAGCGCCGCTGGTAGCGCTCGAGAAGTTCGGGCCGCGCGGTCAGGAGCTCGAGCCCGTGCAGGAGGAGGTCGCCGAAATCGCAGGCATTCAGCGTGCGCAGCCGCTCCTGGTAAGCGGCGTAGAGCTCGCGCCCTCGCCCGAGGGCGAAGTCGGAGAGTTCGGCTTCGGGCACCCGTTCCGGCGTCCAGCCCTTGTCCTTCCAGCGTTGAATCAGGGCGAGGAGACCGCGCGCCGGCCAGCGCCGCTCGTCGAGGCCGGCCGCCTGGATCACCTGCTTGGAGAGGCGCAGCTGGTCGTCGGTGTCGAGGATCGTGAAGGAAGGCTCGAGCCCGACCAGCTCGGCGTGCGCCCGCAGCATCCGTACCCCCATGGCATGGAAGGTCCCGAGCCACATGCCCTGAACGCTGCGGTCGATCAGCCGCTCGACCCGCTCGGCCATCTCGCGAGCCGCCTTGTTCGTGAAAGTCACGGCCAGCACCTCGCCGGGCCGAACGCGGCCGGTCACCAGCAGATGCGCGAGCCGACAGGTGAGCACCCGCGTCTTGCCGGTCCCCGCTCCGGCGAGCACGAGCAACGGGCCGTCCGGGGCGGTGACGGCGGCGAGCTGCTCGGGATTGAGGCCGGCCAGATGCGCCATCGGCTCGACCGGCTCGATCGGAGGAAGCGACATGCGAGGGCTCGTCGGGACTGCGGGGAGGAACCCCGCGGAACCTAGCCCGTCGACGCCTCGCCGACCACCCCGTCGCGGCGGCGAGGTGGGAGCCGGCCCCGGACGGGCGCGCTCGCCACGCACCCCACGGGGTGCTCCGGATCACGGCGCGTCGCGGCCGGAAGTGCCGCCGCGGGCGGCGACCGGGGCGCCTCGCGCGGGTGGACGCGGTCGGCGAACGCGAGCGCCGGGCTCCTCTGCCTCCGGCCGGCACCGGGAACCGGTCGACGTGGCGTCGCCCGGGGGCTCCCCGCCGCGCGGGATGCCGGGGTCGCCTCGGCGCGGTGCTCCCGGGAACCCCCACCGGAGCGACGCCCCCCGCGGCGCCGGTCCACCCGACGGTCGCGGGTCCGCGGCGAGAGACCCGCCCGCGAGACCCGGGGCTCCGATGCCGTCCTGTCGGTGCCGCCCCGTTCGGGACAGCGAGGACCGGCAGCGCGGCCGGCGGCCGCCCGTCCGTCGATCGAGGTCGATCCACGGCCGAGCCTTCTTCGCGATGGAGCGGGCCGTCGGCACGGGGCTCTCGGCGACGGCCCTCGCGCGACCTCGCTTCGCCGGCCGGGCCCCCGCCCACTTCCCGGCGCCGCCGCAGAGCGCGCAGGGCCGCCGGTGCCCATCCGCGCGGCCGGGTGCGGTTCACCGGCCGAGCCTTCTTCGCGGTGGAGCGGGCCGTCGGCACGGGGCTCTCGGCGACGGCCCTCGCGCGACCTCGCTTCGCCGGCCGGGCCCCCGCCCACTTCCCGGCGCCGCCGCAGAGCGCGCAGGGCCGCCGGTGCCCATCCGCGCGGCCGGGTGCGGTTCACCGGCCGAGGGTCGGTCGCGGGCGCGTTCGCGCCCGAGGCGCTCCGATGGTTCCCACGCAGGGGTCGTGGCGCTCCCCGCCCCCTCGCGACGCCACCCGAAGCGGAGCATGGCTTCCCCGGTCCGGCCGCCGCGCGAACAGGTTGCGCAACCGAGGCTTCGGTGCCGGGGAACGGTTCGCTCCCGGATGTCGCAGGAAGCCGTTCGCCGCCGGGCCGCGAGCGCGTGCTCCGCCGCCGGGCGAGCCCGCCGCGGCCTCGCATCTCGGCGAGCCCGCGACCGGCGGCGCGCGGGAGGCCGGCGGGACTCGCGTCGCGGGTTCCTGCGGCGCCGGCACCGGGTACGGCCGTTCCGGCCGGGCCGCGCCGCCGCCTCTGCGGACCGCGCCCGTGCCGGACGAGCGGGCCGGAGCCCTCGTCGGTCTCATGCCGCGGCCGCGACCGCCCCCGCCGCCGTCTGGCCGTCGCGGGTCTCGACGGGCTTGCGGAGGACGAACTTCACCCCGTGCACCTCGGGCACCAGCCCGTGGCGGCGGGCGAACGCGGCGCAGGCCCTGGCGACGCCCGGGAAGGCCGCGATGCAGTCGTCGCCGACCAGAAGCCCCCCCGGCCGCAGGAGCGGCCAATAGGCCTCGAGGTCGGCCAGCACGTCGGTCTCTTCGTGCGAGGCGTCCAGATAGACGAGGTTCGCCCGGATGCCCCGGTGCCACAAGAAACGAGCGGCGGTGATCGAGGTCTGCGGCAGGGGCGTGATCCAGCCCTCGAGGCCGCGGGCGCGCACATTGGCGAGGAACTGCTCGAACAACGTCGGCCGACCGCGACGGATGCCGAGGAGCGGCCGGAAGCGATCGTCGAGGAGGTGCTCGAGACTGCCGAGCCAGGTGTCGATGCAGAGCAGCGCCGCATCGAGACCGAGGGCCCGGCAGGCCTCGGCCATGAACACCGCCGACTGGCCCTTCCAGGTCCCGACCTCGATCACGAGGCCCGGACGGGTGACCTCTACGGCCCGGCGCAGGAGCGGGTCGGTGCCCGCCCAGCCCTGCAGGTCTTCTTCGAGCCGCTCGAGCGGCGGGTCGGCGAAGGGATCGCCCAACCCCAGGGCCGCGCGCAGTCTCTCGGTCGCTCCCGTCATCGTCCCGTCCTCGCATCCGGCCCCTCGCGGCCGCCGAGGTCGAATTTGACGGGTGAAGGTGAACGAAAGGTTTACGAGCGGCGATGGAGCCCGACCGGGCGCGGGCGCGCAGGAGGCTCCTTCCCGGCCCGCTTGACAGCGCCGGTCGGGCTCCGAAACCTGCGCGCGGGACGCCGCTGGAGCCGGGTGATGTCCTACGAGGGCCGTCTGTTCGTCGTGACCGGCGCGGCCGGCGGGATCGGTCGCGAGACGGTCCGCCTGCTTCTGGCCAAGCGCGCCCGCTGCCTCCTGATCGACCGCGACGGCGCGGCGCTCCGAGCGCTCGTCCAGGAGCTGGGGGCCGGCGCGGCGGTCACCCCGGTCGTCTCCGACATCGCGAGCCCGGCCGCCTGCGAGCAGGCGCTCGATGCGGTCGACGGACCGTTCTACGCGCTCGTCCATCTCGCGGGCCTGTTCGAGCCCGAGGATTTCTCGGGCGACGCCCGGTCGGTCTGGGATCGCGTCCAGGCCGCGAACCTCACGAACGCCTTCGACATGTGCGTGGCGTTCAGCCGTCGGCTCGACGAGGACGCGGTCTGCCGGATCGTGCTCGTGAGTTCCCTGGCCTTTCGCCGCGGCTCTTTCGACCATGTGAGCTACAGCGCCGCCAAGGCCGGTATCGTCGGGCTCGTGCGGTCGCTCTCCCGCAAGCTCGCCCCGCACGTGCTCGTCAACGGCCTCGCCCCCGGTCACATCGAGACCGGCATGCCGGCCCACATCTGGGCCGACCGGGTCCGCAGCGAGAAGATGCTCGCCGAGATCCCGCTGCGCCGCCGCGGTCAGCCGCGCGAGGTGGCGACCGTCATCGATTTCCTCTGCGACGAGGGCTCGAGTTACATCACCGGTCAGATCATCGACGTCGACGGCGGGATCACGAACGCCTGACACGAACGGTCGAGCGGTGGCCCGCGCCCGGGCCGGCACCGGGCCCGGGCGAGCGGCGGTCGCCGTCCCCTTCCCGGCCGGCATTCCCGTGGTTCGGGGCGAAGGACCGTTCGCGGTCTCGAAGCCGTCCGTTCGCGTCCGGAGCGCTCGCGAACCGCGTTCAGGCCGCACCGGCCAAGGTCGGCCGCGCGGGCAGCCAGCTCCGCGCACCGCCCGCGACGGGCCGCAGCTGGTTCAGCATCACCGGTCGGGCGTGGCGGACCTCGAGGAAGGTCAGGGAATCGGCCGCCGGCTTGTAGATCGTGAAGGTCTCCATGATCGCGAGCGAGGCGGCCGTGTCGAGCCAGGTCACCCAGTGCCGGCCGAGGTCGAGGAAGGCCGCAGACGCGACGAGCCGCTCCATCTGCCCGGCGTCGAGGAAGAAGGAACCGGCGTGCGGATGGCGGCAGGGCTCGAGCGTGAAGGTCCGGCCGAGCAGCTCGAGGCGCACGACGGGGCCGGGCCGGAGCGGGCGCGCCGTCATCATGTGGTCGGGGTAGAGACGCTCGCCACCCAGCAACCGATCGGGTTCGCCGTCGGCCGGGCTGTCGTAGCGGCTCGGCTGGAGG
>DAIOUO010000238.1:0-5615 GCA_036759485.1 Geminicoccaceae bacterium
GGGCGGGACCGACGCGCGACGGGCCCGCCCCGGCTCGACGACGGCCGGGGCGGCGCTCTCCGCCGCGAGGAGGGCCGCCAGCGCCTCGGCCGATTCGATCGCCCGCTGCCGCAGATGTGCGGCGAGCCATTCGAGCCGTTCGGGAACGAGGTCGGGGCGCGGGATCGGCACCGGCCGCAGCCGGTAGAGCTCCCGCAGCTCGCGCTCGGCCGCCGCCCGGTCCTTCTCGATCCGTGCCGCGTGCCGGGCGAGGGTCGCGAGCGAGGGCATCGCCGGCTCGACGCGGCCTTCGGCCAGCCCTTCGAGGACCCGGAGCTCGGCCCGCTCGAGCAGGATCCGGCGACGGACGGTGCCGACGATCGCATCGACCGCCGCCCGCTCGGCCTCGTCGATCGGCTTGAGCCGGGCCTGCCAGTCGCGGCGCAGCTCGGCGAGCCGGCCGGCCGGGTCGGGGTTCTCGGGGGTCGGCCAGAGGACCGGCCGGCGCGGACGATCGGCCGGCGATGCGCCCGCCTCGCGGCGTTCGGTCGGCGGAGTGCTCGGGGAAGGGTCGGCCACGGGAAGCTCCCTCGGCTGCTCTCCCTGCTCTTTTATCCTATCTGAGGATATTTTTCAAGATCGCGCGCCGCGAACGGCGATGCGGTGGGGCATCGCCCGGTGGAAAGGCGGAAACGGGAGGGCGGATGCGTGGTGGAGCCGAGCGGGCTCGAACCGCCGACCCCCTGCTTGCAAAGCAGGTGCTCTCCCAGCTGAGCTACGGCCCCACGCGCCCGCAGAGATGGCAGCTCGTGTCGCCGCGCGCAACCTCTTCGCCGCCGCGGGCTCCGGCCGGCGACGGCCGGTTCAACCCTCGCCGGCCGTCTCGGGCCCGATCGGCGGGAAGCAGCGGGCGAGGAGGGCCGCCATCGCCTTGGCCCGGTGCGAGAGCGCCTCCTTCTCGGCCGCCAGCATCTCGCCGAAGGTCCGGCTCTCGCCCTCGGGGACGAAGAGCGGGTCGTAGCCGAAGCCCCGCTCGCCGCGCGGTTCGGGGGCGATCTCGCCCTCGACCCGGCCTTCGGCGCATTCGACCTCGCCGTCCGGCCAGGCGAGACAGAGCGCCGCCACGAAGGCGGCCCGGCGATCGGCCGCTTCGATCGAACCGAAACGGGCCACGAGTTCCTCGCGCACGCGGCGCATGGCACGGGCGAAGTCGCGCTCGGGCCCCGCCCAGTCGGCGGTGGCGAGGCCCGGCGCGCCGTCGAGCCCGCGGACCTCGAGGCCGCTGTCGTCGGCGAGCGCCGGCAGACCCGAGGCCCGGGCGGCGGCGAGCGCCTTGAGCCGGGCGTTCTCGAGGAAGGTCTCGCCGGTCTCGGCCGGTGCGGAGAGGCCGAGCTCGCCCGCGCCGATCACCCGGATGCCGCGCGGCTCGAGCAGGGCTTCGAACTCGGCGAGCTTGCCGGGATTGTGGGTGGCGACCAGGAGCCGGTCGCCCGGGGCGAGGCGCGGCACGGCTCAGAGCGCCTCGATCGCCTGCCGCTGCAGCTCGACGAGCCGGGCGATGCCGGTCTCGGCGAGCGCCCGAAGCGCCGCCACGTGATGGTCGCCGAGCGGCAGGTCCTCGGCGGTGAGCTGGATTTCGACCACCCCGCCCGAAGCGGAGAGGACGAAATTGCCGTCGGCCTGGGCGATGGCGTCCTCGGCGTAGTCGAGATCGAGCAGCGCGGTGCCCTCGACCACGCCGCAGGAGATCGCGGCGACCGGTTCGCGCAGCGGCAGCCGCGGCAGCTCGCCCCGGCGAACGAGGCCGAGCAGGGCCTGGTGGAGGGCGACATAGGCCCCGGTGATCGAGGCCGTGCGGGTGCCGCCGTCGGCCTGGAGCACGTCGCAGTCGAGGACGATCTGCCGCTCGCCCAGGAGCTCGAGGTCGGTCACCGCCCGCAGCGAGCGCCCGATCAACCGCTGGATCTCCTGGGTCCGGCCGGATTGGCGGCCGCGTGCCGCCTCGCGTTCGCCGCGGGTGGTGGTGGCGCGCGGCAGCATGCCGTACTCGGCCGTCACCCAGCCCCGGCCGGTGTTGCGCAGGAAGGCGGGGACCCGCTCCTCCACGCTCGCCGTGCAGAGCACGACGGTGTGGCCCATCCGGACGAGGCAGGAGCCCTCCGCGTGCCGGCTCCAGCCGGGCTCGAGGGCGACCGGCCGGAGCTCGTCCGGTCGCCGCCCGGAGGGCCGCGTGTAGCCGCTCACGCCGCCTTCGGCAGAGGCGGCACGCGCTCGACCAGCTCGAGGGCGTCGTGGCGGATATGGTTCCGCGCCATGTGCTCCTTGATCAGCGGCTCGTCGACGATCCCCTGCTCGAGGCATTCGCGCAGGAGCTGGAAGAAGTAGCGCTCCTGGTTCGAATCGGGGTGTTTCTTGTAGTGGCCGAGGAAGGCGTACTCGCCGAACAGCCGCCGGCGCGCCCGCTTGAGGAGAGCGAGGCCCGGGATGATCGAGCGCTCCGCCGGCACGAAGTCGACCGGCAGCCCCGTCTTCCAAGGCTGGGTCATCCGCCGGGTGTTGTGGAGCATCTTGGTGTTCGGTGTCAGCTTGTCGAAGTCGTTCCACTCGGGTTCGAAGAGGCCGATGGTCGATTTGTCCTCGTACTCGAGGTTCATCCAGTCCTTGTAGTCCCGCTCCATGCGGAACAGCTTGTCGAAGTCCTCCTCGAGCTTCCAATGGGTCAGCTTGGCGCAATCCAGCAGCATGACGCTCGAGGCGAAGTGGGCGAGCGGGCCGGTGCCCCGCATCCGGCACCAGATCGCCTTGCCCCGGGTGTCGCGAGAGAGGAGCTCCATGACGTCCTGGACCGCGAACACGTCCGGGTCCACCACCACCGCCTTGCCCTGGTAGCCCATGAGCTCGGGCGGGGTGAAGCGCAGCGGGGTGAAGGACTGCAGGTCGTCGTTGAGCCAGCGGCGGGTCGAGCCGTCGCGGCGGTACTCGCGGCCTTCGTAGCGGCGGAAGAAGTCCTTGTACCTCTCGTGCTCGATCAGCCGCACGTCGAAGGCGTCGGGCGTGCGCGAGTTCCGCTTCATGGAATAGGCGGAGACGAGCGCGCCCAGATACTGCTTGTGGTTGGTGTGGACGAACACACAGGGCTTCATCGCGAGCGACCCCCGGCCTCTAGCCTTCGAGCGAGCGCATTCGGTAGCACAAGCGCCGGACACGGCTCAACCGCGCCGCCCCGGGCGCGACGATCCGCGCGTCCCGGCCCGCTCGAGCCGGGGCCCGGACCGGCCTTCACCGCTCGAACACCCCGTGGTAGGAGGCCCGGGACCGTGCCAGGGAGAGGGCCTTGCTTCCCGTCCGCGACGGTGTAGCCACCCGTTACCCGCCGCTCGTCACCTGGGCGGTGATCGGCGTCTGCGTAGCGGTCTACCTCGTGGAGGCGGGCCTGCCGCCCCGCGCCTTCGAGCGCTTCCTCTTCGAGCACGGGCTGGTGCCGGCCCGCTTCTTCGGCCCGACGGCGCTGCAGCGGCCGCCCGGCCTCTGGGAATACCGCACCTTCTTCACCCACATGTGGCTGCACGGCGGCTTCTTCCACCTGCTCGCCAACATGTGGACGCTCCTGGTCTTCGGTCCGGCGGTCGAGGACCGGCTCGGGACCGGCCGTTATGTCGGCTTCTACCTCGCCTGCGGGCTCGCGGCCGGGCTCGCGCACGCCCTCGTCGAGGCCGACTCGACGGTGCCGGCGGTCGGCGCTTCGGGGGCCATCGCCGGGGTGATCGGCGCCTACGCCCGGCTGTTCCCGCGCGCCCGGCTGGTCCTCGTTGTGCCCGTCCTGTTCGTGCCCTTCTTCCTCGAGGTGCCGGCGATCCTGTTCGCCGTCTTCTGGTTTCTCACCCAGGTGATCCCGGGCCTCGCCACCCTCGGCGCCGGCGGCGAGGCGGGCGGGGTCGCCTGGTGGGCGCACATCGGCGGCTTCGTGGCCGGCTGGGGGCTCGGGCCGGCGCTGCGCCGGCCGCGGTGGCGCTACCGGCGGTTCTATGCCGACGAGGGGGTCTACGGGTTCATGCCGGACGGCCGGCGGCGCGGAGGGATCGGACCATGGGGCTGATGGACCTGCTCTGGATCTTCCTCATGGCCTCCGCCCTGCAGCCCGTGCTGCAGCGGCGCTGGCTCGAGGCGATGCGCACCCGCAAGATCGCCCAGATCGAGGAGCAGCGCGGCTCGCGGGTGATCCTCCTGGTCCACCGCCAGGAGACCATGAGCCTGTTGGGCTTCCCTGTCCTGCGCTACATCGACGTCAACGATTCGGAGGAGGTGCTGCGGGCGATCCAGCTCACCGATCCGAAGCTGCCGCTCGACATCGTGCTGCACACGCCGGGCGGGCTCGTGCTGGCCGCACTCCAGATCGCCCGGGCGATCGAGGCGCACGAGGGCAAGGTCACCGTGTTCGTGCCGCATCTCGCGATGTCGGGCGGGACGCTGATCGCGCTCGCGGCCGACGAGATCGTGATGTGCCGGCACTCGGTGCTCGGCCCCATCGACCCGCAGCTCGAGGGCATGCCGGCCGCCTCGATCGTCAAGGTGGCCGAGACCAAGCCGATCGCCGAGCTCGACGACAAGACGCTCGTGCTCGCCGATGTCGGCCGCAAGGCGATCGCCCAGCTCGAGGCGGCGGCGACGGCGCTGCTGCGCCGGCACATGGAGGAGGCGCGCGCCCGCGAGGTGGCGGCGCGGCTCGCGACGGGCACCTGGACGCACGACTATCCGATCTCGGCGGAGGAGGCGCAGGCCCTGGGGCTGCCGGTCTCGACCGCGATGCCGAGCGAGGTCCTGGAGCTCATGACCCTCTATCCGCAGCCGGTCCGTCAGCAGGGCGGTGGGGTCGAGTATCTGCCGGTGCCGCGCTCGCGCGGCAGCCGCGCGGGCTGAGGCCGGCCGGCGACGGGAGGGCCGCGCGCGACGGTTCGGGGCTCGTCGGCGAGGGGGCGCGGTCGGGCGCTCCCGCGTCGGCCGGCGGGCTCAGAGCCTTCGGCCCGGTGCCGCCTGGGCGGCGGGCTCGTCCAGGAGGACGCGCAGCCGGGCGACCGCGCGGTCGAGCTCGTCCGGCGGCGGTGGCCCGGGCGGCGGGAAGGGCTCGCCCAGCCGCACCGCCCGGCCGCTTTCGATCAGCAGCCGATGGATCCGTTCGAGCTCTCTCGGAAAGCCCAGAAGGCCGAGCCGACGGCCGAGCGCGCCGAGCCCGGCGAGGCTGCCTTCGGGGGCGAGCGCCCGGCCGATCGCCCGCCGCAGGCGGGTCACGGGATCGGCCCGCACCGGCAGGGGGAAGATCGCGAGCGGCCGGCCGAGACGGGCCACCTCGACGAGCATCGAGACGCTGTCGCCGGTCACCACGAAGCGGTCGGCGAGCGCCAGGAGGCCGAGATAGGGGTTGGCCTCGGGCGGCTCGTCGGGCCGCCAACGATGGAAGGGCGTGCCGGGCGGCAGTGCCGCCGCGAGCGCCTCGGCGACGAGCGGGGCGGTGCGCCGGCTCGTGGTCACCCAGAGCGTGCCGCCCTCCCGCGCCCGCAGCGCTTCGAGCTCGGCCGCGAGCCGCCGGGCGACCCCGGCATCGAGCCGGTAGGGCTTGGTCTCGCCGCCCACGAGCACGG
>DAIOUO010000239.1:0-5596 GCA_036759485.1 Geminicoccaceae bacterium
ATGCCCGAGCTCCTCGAGCGGCTCGAGCCGCTCGCCGATGCCGTCTCGGCGTTCGAGCACGAGGTCGACGAGGCCACCGAGCCCGTTTCCTTCGAGATCGACCTCTGGCTCGCCGAACGGCCGGACCCCGGCCTTCTGCGGGCCCGTCTCGAGGAGGTCGGCGGACCGCTCGGCCTCACCGTGCCGGAGCCGCTGCCGGTCGAAGAGATGCCGCCCGAGACCTGGCTCGAGGCGGCGCGCCTCGAGATCCGGCCCCGTCGAATCGGCCGCTTCCTGATCCACCCCGATCCCGCCGATCCGGTCCCGGCCGGGTCGCTGCCGATCCTCATGGAGGCGGGGCTCGCCTTCGGCTCGGGCGAGCACGCCACCACCCGCCTCTGCCTCGAGGCGCTCGACCGGCTGGTGGTGCGGCGACCGCGGCGGGTGCTCGATCTCGGGTGCGGCTCGGGCATCCTCGCGATCGCCGCGGCCAAGGCCTGTCGCTGCCGAGTTCTCGCGGTGGACAACGACCCGATCGCGGTGCGCGTCGCGGTGGAGAACGTGCGTCGCAACGGTGTCGCCGACCGCGTCCGGGTCCTCCTCGCCGACCGACCCGACGGGCCGGCCCTGCGGCGGGCGGGCCCCTTCGAGTTGGCGCTCGCCAACATCCTGGCCGATCCGCTGATCGAGCTCGCCCCTGCCTTGGCGGACGTGCTCGCCCCCGCGGGTCGGCTCGTGCTCTCGGGCTTCCTCGATCGGCAAGTGGCGGCGGTCGAGACCGCCTATCGGCGGTGCGGGCTTCGCCGGCTCGCCCGGCTCGAGGAGCGGCCCTGGTCGGCCCTGATCCTCGCCCGGCTCGGTAGCCGGAGCGGCGCCGTCCGCCGATCCGGCAGGGGCGAATAACCGGGGGAGGACCGGGCCCGTGGCGACCGCACGTTCCCGATCGTGGCGGCGCGCGAACCGAAGCGGGCTACCCTCCCCGAATGCGGCTCGTCTTCGGAGCTTCGGGCACACCGGCCGGAAAACCCGCCCTCGCGGGCACCCTCGGCGAGGGCCGCTGGTCGCCGCCGCCGGCGGGGCGCGTTGTTCCCCTCCGGCCGGCGGCGCCGCCCGCAAGTCGGTCGCAGCGTGCCGCCCGTTTCGCGCGACGATCGCAGTGACGCCGGCCCTCGGCGAGCACCGAGGCCGTCGGCCGGACGGCCGACGGCGGCCTCGCGGGCCTCGTCCACGAGCTCGTCTGGATGCGGCGCGAGACCGTTCGGCCCGACGCCCCGACGGCCGGCGCGCCCGACATCCTCTCGCCACGTGCCGAACCCGCCGGGAGCGCCTCGCCCGTGGCCCCCGAAACCGGCCGCGATCCCGCGGTCCGGCGGGATCGATGGGCTCGCTCGACCCGGGGTCTCGATCCTTCGGGCCCTCGCTCGCCGGCGGGCCGACGAGCGGAGACCGGATGCCCGGGTGGACCACCCGCACCGGATGTGGACTCGGGAGAGGCGGGGCGGAGCCCGCGGTGTTCTCGCGAGTCCGACCCGGGACGGCGACGCGGGCGGGCCCGGCCGGGCGAACCGCAGGGGCCGGTTCTCTCCGACCCGGCCGGAGCGCCGCCAGGGCTTCCGGCGCGGCACGGGCTGCTCGCAGGTGTGGCTCGCGAGGGCTCGAGGGGCCGGCACCGACGGTCCAATGCGCCCGACCGGTGCGGGCCGGTGCCGGTCCGGGACCGATGGTCTCGTCCTCCCGGATCGCCCGCACTCGTCGAGACGGCCGGCGGCCCGGGTCGGGCACGGCGAGGAAGGGTGGCATCTCGCCCCGGCGGCCCGCCGCACGATCGGCGCGGGGAGGCCCGGTCCCGAGACCCCCGACAGCGGAGGCCGCCCCCCCGGCGAAGGCCGTTTCCGGACGCGCGGTGAACGGCCTTTCGCTGAGACGGCTCGAGACCGCGCGGCGCGTCGGAACGGCCATCCGCGCGATGGACCGGAGTCCGACAGCCGGCTTTCGGGGTGGTTCTCCGGGAACGCTGGTCGATCGCGACCTTCCACGCGAGCTCCGCGCCTCCACGAGAGATCCGCCCCCGCGTTCCGCTGCGAGACCCCGAGGAGGCCCTTTCCGGTCGGACACAGCGGCTCGCCCGCGGATCGAGGCAACGGGCGCGGGTCTCGAGGTGGAAGGCCTCCGGAAGTGCTCCGCCCGCGGCCCGCGACCCCGCCGAGGGGGCCGGTTCGGCGATGGATCCCGGGCGCCTCGGGAGTGCACCTCGCGCTCCCTCCCCTCCACCGCACGGTGCTCCGCATCGCACCCGGTCCTGCGCTCGGGCCGGCCCGGCCCGGCCGGATGCAGCTCCGAGAAAGGCGGGCCCGCGTCCGGCGGTTCCCTCGCCTGCCCGGTTCGGCAGAGGAATGCGGGCCGAGCTTGCCGCCCCGAGACGATCGCAGTCACGGCCCGCGCGGCGTGCCGTGGAGAGGCCCGCGCATCGGCGGCCTCTGCACGCCTGCGGGTCCCGCTCTCCGGCTTCGGGCATCCGCTCCGGAGGCCGGCCGGCAGCGGAACCGGATCCGTGAGCCGCCGGCCCGGCAGCCCGAGCCGACCGAGCCCTCCCTCGGCCGGCCCGTGTCGATCGAGCACACCGGCCCGCACCCCGGTCGCGCGTCGGGCGGCCGAAGCGCTCCTCGTCGTCCGAAGCTGCGGCCGTCGGCGTGGTCCGGCCCTGCGAATTCTCTTCGAAAGCTAATGGTAGCGTACGAATATCTCCTTGCAATTGTGACCCCTTCTGTTTCTGCACGATCGGCGGGGGAAAGCTCTACTCCGACGCTTCTGTCCGGTGCTTGACGACAGCTTCACGTTTCGCCCACTGTGTGGGGCTGGGTGGCGCCGAACGGCGCGTCGCACGACGGCACGGCGGGAGCGAGGTTGGAGGCAGGGATGGCGCAGGCGCGACCTCGGCCGGTGCCGGAGGATGCCGGGGCGAGCCGGCCGGTCGAGCGGCTCGGCGATCCGGTCGCCGACTACGTGGCACTCTGGCTGGCGCTCGACGTGTTCCACGAGCGGGGCCGGCTGACCGAGGAGGGTTGGACCTTCCTCGTCGAGCATCTGCAGCGGCCGCTCGAGCTGCGCCTTCTCGAGCGGGCGCCGGCGACCGTGGAGGGGGCGATGCGGGCCCTCGCCCTCGCGAGCCACCTCGTCGGCTGCGTCGACGGCATGGTGGCTCCCGGCGAGCGGGCCTGGTACCAGCGGCTTCGCGACCATCTCCTCGCCAGCGCCCGAGCGACGCTCGAGCGGCGGTTGCTCGACGATCGCGACAACGGCTTCGAGGTGCCGTCGTGAGCGGTGGGATCGAGACGGAACGGCGGTCGCCGGCGGCCGAGCCGCTGCTGCCTCGGCGGCCGGCCGATCGTCCCTGGCTGCTCGCCCTGCCCGTGGCCGACGACGCGCTCGCCCCGAGCCTGCCGGCGGGCAGCGTGGCCGTGGTCGACACGACCGATCGGACCCTCGTCGACGGCGAGATGGTGGCCGTGGTCGAGGGCGACAGTGTCGTTCTCCGGGTCTGGTGCGCGGGCTTCGCGGGCCTCGGCGACCGGCTCGCCGGCCGGCCGGTCGGCACGCTCGCGAGCTTCGCCGAGCCGCCGTGCTGGCGCGGGCCGCTCGAACCGCACGAGCCGGTCGTGCTCGGGCGCGTGGTGGGCGCGCTCGGGCCGACGGAGGTGGAGAGCGAGCCCGTGGTGCGGCTCGACCGCGAGCGGGCGACACTCGCCGAGCGGTCGATGCTGGCCCGGCTGGAGCTGCGCGAGCTCGAGCTCGAATGGCACGATCGCCCCGGCCCGCTCGCCGGGCTCGAGGGTCTGGCGCCGGCCGAGCTCCGGGTCCGGGTCGAGGAGCGCCGGCGCGACCCCGAGCTCGCCCTCCGCATGGATCTCGAGCGGCGGATCGAGGCGCTCGAGGCGCGGATCGGCCGCCTCGAGACGGCGATCGCCCGCGCGCCGGCCGAAGGCCTCGAGGGTGTACGCGTCAAGCTTCAGCTCGTCTGGGAGCTCAACCACGCGCCCCTGCCCGCGGTCGAGGACGATCTCGAGCGGGCAGCCCTCGGCTCGGCCCTGCGCGCTCTCGATACGCTCCTCGCCGGCAAGGCCGCGGTGCGGGCGCCGATCCCCGCCACCGTGCAGGCCCGCGCTTCCGTCCTCCGCCTCGTGCCCTCGCCGCGCCACCGCCGCTGAAGCGGTCCCCCACCACCGGTCGCGCGGCGGCCGCGGCCGACTTTCGCGGGTTCCGCTGGGCTCCTGCACCGGCGGCGAGGATCGGGCAGCAAGTTCGATCCGCCCGCTGTTGGTCGCCGCCTTCGCGCCGTTCGTAGTCGGCCTCCGCCGAGGCGGCGCCCGGGGCGGTGGCCTACAGCGCGTGGTGGGAATTCCTCCGGCCGATCCGGGCCTCGTGGTCGCCTCCTGGGGCTCGGCGCTCCGACCGGCGCAAAAGGAGATCGGTGCCCACGACGTGACAGCGGTCCGCCGGCTCGCCGGG
This sequence comes from Geminicoccaceae bacterium, assembly GCA_036759485.1. Lineage (GTDB taxonomy): Bacteria > Pseudomonadota > Alphaproteobacteria > Geminicoccales > Geminicoccaceae > JANXAZ01. Next base: position 4,486 of record DAIOUO010000239.1, read on the forward strand.
TCCCGAGGTCGTGTCGCTCGCGCATCCCTGGACCGGCTTCGGGGTCGCGCCGCAGCCCTTCGACCCTCTATTCAGCTGAGCCTGCTCGGCCGCTTCCTCGGCACGATGGCGAGGGCCTTACCGGCGATCGGCACGATGAACGGGATCGTGCTCCCACTGCCGCTCGTGCACCTTGTTCGGATGGCGCTCTCGCCGAACGGGATCCTCCTGCCCGGGATCGCGACCCTGGCCTTCCCGGGCGTCTACGGCACCCGTGCGAGCGCGATCTCCATCCGCATCGTGCCGGCGATCGGGGCGGTGGGCCACCCCTGCTCGTGGCACCGCCCCTGTCGCGCCGGCGCGACGCCACGCCCCAGCACGGCCGCGACGGGCGGCTGTTGCCGAGCCCGAGCCGGTCTGCTAAGAGCCGCGGGCTCGCGGGCGGCACCCCGGCCTGCCCGCATTCCTCGCGTTTCCCCTGGAGTCCGTGTCGCATGCCGAAGATGAAGACCAAGCGGAGCGCCGCCAAGCGCTTCTCCTTCACCGGGACCGGCAAGGTGAAGCGGGCCCAGGCCTTCCACCGGCACAATTTCACCGGCAAGCCGAAGTCGGCCAAGATGCGGCACCGCAAGGCGGCCTATCTCGAGGCGGGCGACGCCGCGCTCGTGCGGCAGATGCTGCCCTACGGCTGACCGGCGTCACCTTCTCGGCCGAATCCGAGGCATCCTTCGAGGCTCGACGTCCATGGCTCGTGTCAAGCGCGGTACCACTTCCCACGCCCGCCACAAGAAGGTCCTGGCCCAGGTCAAGGGGCATCGCGGGCGGCGGTCGACCTGCATCAAGACGGCGATGCTGTCGATGGAGAAGGCGCTCCAGTACGCCTACCGCGATCGCCGGCAGCGCAAGCGCGACTTCCGCGCCCTCTGGATTCAACGGATCAACGCGGCCGTGCGCGAGGTGGGGCTGACCTACTCCCGCTTCATCCACGGGCTCGAGCGGGCCGGCATCGAGGTCGACCGCAAGGTGCTGGCCGACCTCGCGGTGCGCGATCGGGCCGGGTTCGAGCTGTTCGTCGAGCGGGCGCAGGCGGCCCTGCGCGCCTGAGCCGCACGGCTCGGGCGCCGTCCGGGGG
>DAIOUO010000240.1:0-4242 GCA_036759485.1 Geminicoccaceae bacterium
GGCTCGGCCCGCTCCATCGTCCCACCCCCGACGCTTTCGGAAGGATCCTGCCACCGGGACGGGCCGCGGACGAGACGGCCCGGGGCCGGGAAGAAGGACCGGCCGGCCGAGCCGGGCGACGAGCGCGAGCGTCCGCTCGAACAGCGTGTCGAAGGAAAGCGGCGGTTCGGTGAGCGGCGCGAGATCGACGTCGCTGCCGGTCCGCACCGTGCCGTCCGCGAACCCGCCGCAGAGCCGGATCGCCCGCGCTTCGGGCGCGACCTGGCGCACGCGCGCTGCGAGATCTGCCGGAGCGGACGGCGGCGTCGGCTCGTTCCCGCTCGTCCTCGCTTCCGACCCGCTCACCCTCCGGCTCCGCCCTTCGCCGACCACGGGTTCCGTGCCGGCAGGTCCGAGGCGCCGGAAAAAGGCCGGGCGCAAGGGGCGTACGGCGCCGTCCCCTCGGGGCGGCCGATCGACCCGCCCGGTCCGAGCCACCGCGTCCGCCCCCGGGGGGCCGGGTGCGCCCGGGTCAACCGCCCGCGCGCAGCTCGAGAGCGAGGGTGCCGAAGGCGCGCAGGACCGCCGGATCCGGCTCGGGACCGAGCCCCGGTTCCTCGGGCAGCCGGGCGAGCCCGTCGGCGACCGGCAGGACCTCGCCGCAGAGTTCGGTTCGAAGCGGGTTCGGGTCGACGTCCATTTCGAGCAGGCCGGGGCCGGCGGTAGCCGCGAGGAGGTGCGCCGAGGCCAACAGGCCCACGGCTCCGCCCAGATAGTGCGGGCAGTAGACCGCACCGGCGGCGGCGATTTTCCGGGCGAGCGGCAGGCCGCCCGAGATCCCGCCCCATTTGCAGAGGTCGGGCTGGAGATAGGCGAAGGCGCCGCTCTCGAGCGCCGCCTCGAAGGCCGCCCTCCCACGCAGATTCTCGCCGGCGGCGAGTGGCGGGCCGAGCCGGGCCAGCTCGCGCCACGCCTGCCAGGGCGTGTCCGCCGCCAGGGGCTCCTCGAGCCAGAGGGGGCCGAAGGCGGCGATCGTCGGGGCGAAAGCGCGGGCTTCCTCGGGCGCCCAACGTTGGTTGGCATCCAGCATGAACGCCTCGCCGGGCCCGAGGGCCGCGCGCGCGGCGCGGATCGCCGCGAGGTCGCGCTCCCGCCCGAAGCCGATCTTGACCTTGAAGCACCGATGCCCCTCGGCCCGGGCCCGGGCCACGGTCGCCGCCGCCTCCTCGGGGTCGATCCCGCTGGCATAGGCCCGCACCTCGCGCCGCTCGCCGCCGAGCAGCCGGACGAGCGGCAGCCCGGCCCGCCGCGCCGCGAGGTCCCAGAGCGCGATGTCGAGACCCGCGGCGACCTGGGCGAAGGGGCCCGGCTCGCCCGCTTGGAGGGCGAGGAGGTGCGAGCCCCGCTCGAGCGCGCCGAAGGCCGCCCCCGGGTCGGCGAAGGTCCCTCCGAGCAGGAGCGGGGCCGCCACCGTCTCGACCAGGCGGGCCCGGTGCTCGGCCCCACAGGCCGGGAAGTTGCACCAGATCTCGCCCCAGCCGAAGGCGCCGTCGCCGTCCTCCACCCGCACGAGGAGGCAGGGCCGGCTCGTCATCGTCCCGAAGGATGTGCGCACCGGGCGCTCGGTCGGTGCCCGCAGGAGCCGGATCTCGAGGCGACTGGGCCGGAGCGGCGCCGAAACCGCCGTATCCTCGTGTTCCGGCATGTTCGCTTCGCCCTTGCCGCCCGCCGCGTCCTGCGCTCTACCGGCGCCGGGCCTGTTCCGCTAGGGTGCCGGGAACCGTCCGGGCGTTTCGCCGGTCGGGGTACGAGGGAGGGGGAGCGCGGTGGCGACCACGAGCCAGAGGGTGGCTCTGCCGCCGGTCGAGCAGAGTTGGCTCGCCCGGCTGTTCGACTGGAAACCGTTTCTCGTCGTCTTGTGCATGCTGCCCTGTGTCGGGCTCCTGGTCGTGTTCCTGACCTATCCGCTCGGCCTCGGCATCTGGCTCGGCTTCACCGATACCCGGATCGGCCGGGCGGGGGAGTGGATCGGCCTCGAGAACTACGTGTCGCTCCTGCAGGACGACACCTACCTCACGGCCGTGTGGTGGACCTTCTTCTACACGCTCGTGGCAACGATCGGGAAATTCACCCTCGGCCTCTGGCTGGCTCTGCTCTTGAACCACCATCTGCCGTTCAAATCCTTCATCCGGGCGATCATCCTCATTCCCTGGATCGTCCCGACCGTGCTCTCGGCGATCGCCTTCTGGTGGATCTACGATCCGCAGTTCTCGATTATCTCCTACATCCTGGTCGACCGGCTGGGGCTGCTCGACCACTATATCGATTTCCTGGGCGACACCTGGAACGCCCGCTGGTCGCTGATCGCCGCCAACATCTGGCGCGGTATCCCGTTCGTGGCGATCTGCCTGTTGGCCGGACTTCAGACCATCTCGCCCTCGCTCTACGAGGCGGCGATGATCGACGGCGCCACCGCCTGGCAGCGTTTCTGGCACATCACCCTGCCGATGCTGATGCCGATCCTGGCGGTCGTCTTGACCTTCTCGGTGATCTTCACCTTCACCGACTTTCAGCTCGTCTACGCGATCACCCGCGGCGGCCCGGCCAACTCGACGCACCTGATGGCCACGCTCGCCTTCCAACGGGCGATCCCCGGCGGCCAGCTCGGCGAAGGGGCGGCGATCGCCGTCTCGATGATCCCGTTCCTGGTCTTCGCCACGGTCTTCTCCTATTTCGCGCTCGCCCGCCGCAAGTGGCAGCAGGGAGGCAAGGATGACTGAGGCCGCCGCGACCGCTCCTGCGCCGACGAGCTTCGTCGAGCGCAGCGGGCCCCTCGAGTGGGCGAGCCTGCCGCGCCGCATGGTGACGGTCTACCTGCCGCTCGCCTGCTTCGTCATCGTGCTCCTCTTCCCCTTCTATTGGATGACGATCACCACCTTCAAATCGAACGAGGAGCTCTACGACTACAAGAACTTCAACCCTTTCTGGGTCAGCTCGCCGACGCTCGCCAACATCAACAAGCTCCTCTTCCAGACCGACTATCCGAGCTGGCTCGTGACCACGATGACGGTGGCCGTAGTGGCGACCGCGCTGTCGATCTTCGCGAGCGTGCTCGCGGCCTACGCCATCCAGCGGCTGCGCTTCACGGGCTCGCAGTGGGTCGGCCTCGCGATCTACCTCGCCTACCTCGTGCCACCCTCGATCCTCTTCATCCCGCTGGCCACCATGGTCTTCCAGCTCGGGCTGTTCGACAGCCCCTTGGCCCTCATCCTGACCTACCCGACTTTTCTCGTGCCGTTCTGCACCTGGCTCTTGATCGGCTACTTCAAGTCGATCCCCTACGAGCTCGAGGAATGCGCGTTGATCGACGGTGCCACGCGCTTGCAGATCCTCTGGCGCATCACCCTGCCGCTCGCCGTCCCCGGCCTCATCTCCGCCGGCATTTTCGCCTTCACGCTGTCATGGAACGAGTTCATCTACGCACTCGCCTTCATCCAGTCGGCGGAGAAGAAGACCGTCCCGGTCGCGGTCCTTACCCAGCTCGTCGAGGGCGACGTCTATCACTGGGGCTCGCTGATGGCCGGCGCGCTCTTGGGCTCGATCCCGGTCGCGATCTTCTACAGCTTCTTCGTCGAGTACTACGTCTCGAGCCTGACGGGTGCGGTGAAAGAGTGAGGGCGAGGGGAACGCGCCGCAGCACCGTCGCGATATCGGCGGCTGCCGGGCTCCACCCGGCAGGGGGTGGCGCGGGCGCGCCGGTCCGGCCGGGCCGGCGCCTTCCCGGCCGTACCGGCCGGTCCGCCCGGCGAGGGGACCTTTGAGCGTCCGCCGCGCCCCGCGCGCTGCCGACGCGCTCGTCGCCACCCTCGCGGCGAACGGCGTGCGCACGGTCTTCGCGCTCTCCGGCAACCAGATCATGAGCGTCTTCGACGCGCTCGTCGAAGCACCCGTGGACCTCGTCCACGTCCGCCACGAGGCGGCCGCGGTCCACATGGCGGACGCCTTCGGCCGGCTCTCCGGCGCGCCGGGTGTGGCGCTCCTCACGGCCGGGCCCGGCTTCGCCAACGGCCTCGCCGCCCTCTACACCGCCGCCTGTGCGGAAAGCCCGCTCGTCCTCCTGAGCGGGGCGGCGCCTCTGGCCGAGCGCGGCCGCGGGGCCTTCCAGGAGATGCGCCAGGCGGAGCTCGCCGCCGGCTTCGCCAAGGCGTCCTGGACCGTCGAGCGGCCCGAGGAGGTCGCTTCGGCGGTCGCCCGAGCACTCCG
>DAIOUO010000240.1:4252-5582 GCA_036759485.1 Geminicoccaceae bacterium
CCGGCGGCGAGCGGGCGGCCCGGCCCGGTCCAGGTGACGCTGCCGGTGGACGTCCTCGAGGACGAGGTCGACAGCGTCCGCGGCCTGGTCGTCCACGCCGCCTCCCCGAACCCGGGTGCGGGCCTCGAGCGGGCGGCGCACGCTCTGGCCCGGGCCGAGCGGCCGCTCCTCCTGCTCGGACCCTGGACCGGCCGGGGTGCCGCGCTCGCCGCCCTGCGCGAGGCGGCCGGGCGCGCCCTTCTGCCGCTCGCCGTGCTCGACAGCCCGCGCGGTCTCGCCGATCCGCGCCTCGGCCTCCTGCCCGAGCTCCTGGGCGAAGTCGACCTCCTCCTGCTGGTCGGCCGGCGGCTCGACTTCGCGCTCCGCTTCGGCCGCTGCCCACCGCTCGCGCCCACCGGCCGGGTGATCGCGATCGACCCCGAACGCGAACCGCTCGAGGACGCCCGGCGCAAGCTCGGCGAGCGGCTGCTCGCGGGCCTTCGGGCCGGGCCCGAGCGGGCCGCCGAGGCCCTCGCCGCCGGCGCCCCCGGGCCCGAGCGGCGCAGCGAGCGCGCGCTCTGGCTCGAGCGGGTCGAGAGCGCGCTCCGCTGGCGGCCGCCCGACTGGGCCGAGCGGCGCGGTGCCGCCGACGGCCCCTGCCACCCGCTCGACATCGCCCGGGCGCTCCGCCCGGTCCTGGCGCGCGATCCGCGCGTCGTGCTCCTGCTCGACGGCGGCGAGTTCGGGCAGTGGGCGCGCGCCGCCCTCGAGGCGCCGCGCCTGCTCGGCAACGGCCCCTCGGGTGCCATCGGCGGGATCCTGCCGATGGCCCTGGCCGCCCGCCTGGTCGAGCCCGAGGCGCCGGTGATCGCGCTCATGGGCGACGGCACCGCGGGCTTCCACATCGCCGAACTCGACACCGCGGTCCGCTACCGCCTGCCCTTCCTCGCGGTCGTCGGCAACGATGCCCGCTGGAACGCCGAGCAGCAGATCCAGCGCCGGCTCTACGGTCCCGACAGGCTGATCGGCTGCGATCTCCTGCCGACCCGCTACGACCGTGTGGCGGAGGGGTTCGCCGCCTTCGGCGAGCGGGTCGAACGGCCGGCCGAGCTCGCCCCGGCCCTCGAGCGCGCGCTCGCCGCCGGCCGGCCGGCGCTGCTCGACGTGGCGATCGAGCCGGCCGCCGCCCCGCTCCTGCGCAGCACCGCTTCGGCCGCGGTCGCGATCGACACGCACGGCTGACCCGGCGCCGCAGGATTTCGCCTATAGGTTGAGTTTTCTCACCGACCTCGCCAAAGGGTCGTGCCAGATCCGTCGCCGATCATCGGCAAGAGGCGGGGGAGTGGGCCAT
>DAIOUO010000241.1:0-1359 GCA_036759485.1 Geminicoccaceae bacterium
CGATCGGCGCACTCGCGGCCGGCCTCGCCGGCCGGCCGCTCGATCTCCTGATCAACAATGCCGGGATCTACGGCCAGCGCGACGCCCGGCTCGGGGCGATCGACTGGCCGGCCTTCACCCGCGTGCTCGAGACCAACACGCTCGGGCCCGTGCGGGTGAGCGAGGCGCTCCTGCCGAATCTCCGCTCCGGTCGGCGGCGGACCATCGTCACCGTCTCCTCGGTGATGGGCAGCATCGCCCGGACCGAGAGCGCCGGGGCGCTCCCCTACCGGACCTCGAAGGCGGCGGTGAACATGGCGATGCGCTCGATCGCCCGCGAACTCGCGGACGAGGGCTTCACCGTGGTCGTGGTCCATCCGGGTTGGGTGCGGACCGACATGGGCGGACCCGGCGCGGCGATCGACGTGGCGACCAGCGTGCGCGGGCTTCTGGCGCTGATCGAGCGGCTGCGGCCCGCCGACACGGGCCGCTTCTTCGACTACAGCGGTGCCGAGCTTCCCTGGTAGCGGCGGCTCAGGCCTTGCCGCTGCCCCCGCCCGCGCCCTCGCGGCCCTCGACGCGGGCCGCCTCTTCGGCCTCGCGCTCGCGCAAATAGTCCTCGGTCGTGCGCGGCCGGCGCGGCGTACCGAGGGCCATCGGGTGGTCGGTCCGCTCGAGCTGGCTCAGCACCCGACAATCGTCGCACATCCGCAACCGCTCGATCGCCTCGGGGTCGCGGAACATCGAATGCACCCCCGCGAGGCGCTGGACGATCCGTTCGATCGAGCTCTTCGTGCCGAAGGGCTTGCCGCAGCGCACACAGCGGGCCGGCTCCTCCTCCTTGAGGACCACCGGCTCGCGGAAGGCGGGGCCGAAACCGAGCCGCGGCTCGAGACGGATCACCTTCTCGGGGCAGGTGCTGCGGCAGAGGCCGCACTGCACGCAGGCATCCTCGACGAAGCGCAGCATCGGTCGATCGGGGTGCGCCTCGAGCGCACCCGTCGGGCAGGCACCCACGCAGGCATGGCAGAGCGTGCAACCTTCGACCTCGACCAGGACCCGGCCGAAGGGAGCCCCTTCGGGCAGAGGCACGACAGGGACCGGGGCGGGGGCACGGGCGTGCAGCGCATCGACCACGAGGCGCAACAAGGCCCGCTTGCCGCCCAGCGGTACGAAGTCGCCGCGGCCGGCCGAGGCCAGCGGCGAGAGCGACCAGAGCGCCTCCTCTAACGGCTCGGGATCGTCGAGAGCGAGGCGGACGAGCCGCTCGCGGCCGAAGCCGAGCCCGTCGAGCAACGCCTCGAGGTAAGCGAGGTTGGCGGCGAGCGCCGCGAGCTCGCCGGCCCTGCTCGGCGGCTCCAGGACGACGAGCCGGGCGGC
>DAIOUO010000241.1:1369-5536 GCA_036759485.1 Geminicoccaceae bacterium
GAGCGAACGGTGCGGCGAGCGCCTCGAGGCCGAGCCCGGCGAGCTCGTCGACGGCGAAGGGTAGGACGCGCGCGGGCAGGCCGCGCCCGAGCCGGGCCGTCGCATCGAGCAGCGGTCCGCCGTGCCGGGCCTCGTGGACGAGGAGCACGGCGTCCGTTCCCCCTGCCCCATGATAGGTGCCCAAGAGGCGTCGCAGCCGCTCGAGTAGGAAAGCCGCGGGTGGGGCTGCGTAGCTCACGGCCCCGGTCGGACAGAGGCCGGCACAGGCGCCGCAGCCGGCGCACACGTAGGGGTCGATCGCGACATGGTCGCCCGCGGGCGTGATCGCACCGGTCGGGCAATGGTCGAGGCAGCGGGTGCAGCCCACCCGGCGCGAACGCGCATGGGCGCAGAGGCCCGGGTCGAGTTCGACCCAGCGCGGCTTCTCGAGCTCGCCCACGAGATCGACGAGGTCGAAAAGCGCGCGCTCGATCGCGAGCGGATCGCGTGGATCGACCCGGCGATAGCCGTCGCGCTTGCCGGGAGCGGTGACGAGCGGCGGCCCGCGCGACAGGTCGAGCACGAGGTCGGCCTCGAGCTCGCTACGCGCCGTCGCCTGGCCGAAGCGCAGGCGGTCGCGCGAGGAGGGCACGGCGATCGCGGCATCCTCGACGGTGGCGCGGAAGGCGCCCAGATGGCCCGCGAGGCGGACGATGCGGCCCTCGAGGATCGGGAACCGGACGCGGGCGGGGGGTAGGAGCTCGCCCGCTGCCGCCAGGAGGAGCGTCGGGGTGAGCCGGTCGGCGATGCGCTCGGCCGCGGCGAGGGCGGTCTCGCCCGACCCGTAGACGAGGCACCGCCCTTCCGAACGCAGCGTGAGGACCGGGACGGGCGGCGGCTCGAGGCCGGCCTCGGCCAAGAGCGCCGCGATCTTGGGCGTGGCGGCCCGGGCCTCGGCCGACCAGCCGGCGCGGGCGCGGATGTCGACGGTGCGCAGGCTCCCCGCTGCTTCGCCCGCCCGCTCGGCGAACAGCGCCGCCTCCTGCTCGCAGGCGACGAGCAAGGGCTCGCCCGCGGCCGCCGCCGCCTCGAGGCGGTCGAGCTCGGCGCGGCAGAGCCGGTCGTGGATCCGGAGCGGCTCGGCGAGCCCGAGGGCCCGCGCGAGGGCCTCGGCGTCGAGCGGCATCGTCCCCTCGCAGCTGCACAAGAGGCAGCGCCGTCCGGCCAGCCGCATCCTTCTCTCCCCTGGGCTCCGCGATCCCGGCCCGGGCTCTACCAGATCGGCCGATGGGCGGGCTAGAATTCGTCCGAGAACGATTGCGGGGAACGCATGGCCAGCGGGACCGAGACGAGCGCCGGTCGGGAAGGCGAACGGCGGCCGGCGAGCGGCGCGACGGCGCGGCTCGAGCTCTCGGTCGTGATCGAGCGGCGGCGGAGCACGAGCCGCTGGGTGGACTGGATCTGGCGGCCGGTCGAGCTCGTGCTCGGGTTGCCGGGCGAGGTGGCGCCGCGCCTGTTGATCGACGACCAGGCCGTGCGGCGCTGGCTCACGGGCCCCGTGACCCTCGAGCTGCACCGCAAGGAGACCGCCGACTATCGGCTCGCGCTCTCGGCCGAGCCGCCGCAACTCTATGTCGTGCTGCGGCGGGAGGAGGGCGACCCCGAGCTTCCCTGGCGGCCGTTCCTGGTCACCGCCTCGCCCTTCGAGGCGCAGGTCTATGCCGAGCCGGGGGACGACATCGTCGAGGCGGTACCGATGCCCGAACCGGCGCTCGCTTTCGTTCAAGAGTTCGTCGAGCGGCACCATGTCGACGAGCCGTTCCTCAAGCGGCGGCGCAAGGCGCCGGATGCGCCGCCCGACGCGGCGAGCAGCTTCGAGGTCCTGGGCCCGCGCGAGGAGGGATCGTGAGGCGGCCGACCGAGGACGAGGTGGGCTCGTTCCTCACCCGCTGGTCGCGGCGCAAGGCGGCGGCCCGGCGCGGCACGCCCGAGCCCGAGCCGCCCGCGCCGGCGACCGGCGAGGAGGTCGTCGAAAAGCGGCGCGCGGAGCCGACCGGCGAGACGGGCGGGCCGGCCGGTCCCGGACCGCGGCGCGAAGAGCCCGGCATCGGCATCGATCTCGCGAAGCTGCCGGATCCCGACACGCTCGATGCGGCGAGCGACTTCAGCGTCTTCATGCAGCCGGGCGTTCCGGCCGAACTGCGGCGGCGGGCCCTGCGGCGGTTGTGGAAGGTGAACCCGATCATCTCGACCCCGGACGGGCTCGACGACTACTACGTGGTCAACGACTTCTCCGATGCGAGCACGGTCGTGGCGAACCTCAAGACGCTCTACCGGGTCGGTCGCGGCATGGTGTCGGCGCTCGAGGAAGAGGAAGAGGAGCGGGCAGCAGCGGCGGCGGGCGCCGGGCCCGGTGCGCCGACCTCCGGCGAGCCGGTGGCGGACGGCACGGGCGAGGGCGTGCAGGCGCCGCTCGAGGAACGCAAGGGCGAGGTGGTAGCATCCCTTCCGCCAGCCGCCGCCGGGGGCTCGGCAGCGACCGAGACGGTGGCCCGATCCACCGGTCCCGACGCCGGGGAGCGCCCCCTTGCCGCAGACCCGGAGCGCAGCTAGAAGTGCTTCAATTCCGGAGCGGGCCGAGCAGGGGGGAGGCCGCGGCCGGTGCGGTGATGACAGGATGGACTCGGTGAGCGGCGCGGTTGGCGAAGCCGTCGGTGAGCCGGACGAAGTCGACCGGCTGCGGGCGGTGACGTGGCGTCTGCTCGCCAAGCTCTTGGCGGCCCCACCGGACGAGGCGACCCTGGCGACGGTCGCCCGGCTCGGTGAGGCTGGCAGCGAGCTGGGCGAAGCCCTGCTCGAGCTCGCGCGGGCGGCACGGGCGAGTACGGTCGAGGCGGCCCGCGAAGAATACGACGAGCTCTTCATCGGCGTGGGGCGCGGCGAGCTCGTGCCCTACGCCTCTTTCTACCGTACCGGGTTCCTGAACGAGCGTCCGCTCGCTCTCCTGCGGGCGGATCTGGCCACCCTCGGAATCGCCCGTGCACCCGGCAACCCGGAGCCCGAGGACCACGCGGCGAGCCTCTGCGAGGTGATGGCGGGGCTCCTCGAGGGTCGGTTCGGGCCGGCCGGCGAGGCGGAGGTGCAACGCTTCTTCGACCGCCACCTCGAGCCCTGGATCGGCCGCTTTTTCGCCGACCTCGAGGCGGCCCGATCGGCACGGCTCTATCGACCGGTCGGAACGGTCGGCCGGCTGTTCGTCGAGATCGAGCGGGCGGGCTTCCGGCTGGCGGCCTGAGCGAGGGGAGCGCGGGTCGAAACGAGACCGGGACGGGGCGAGCAGAAGGAAAGCAGCGGAAAGGAAAGCGGGACATGCGCGAGAACGGCAAGGAGCGGCGGAGCGGCACCGGACGGCGGGAGCTGTTGAAGCTCGCGGGCCTGGGTGCGGTCGCCGGTGCTGCGACGGTGGCGACCCCGGCGCCGCGCGCCGAGGCGGCCGAGGAGCGGCCGAGCGGGCGCGGGTACCGCGAGACGCCCCACGTCAAGACCTACTACGAGCTCGCCCGCTTCTGAGCGCGGCGGCGGATCGACACCCGGAGGGCAGGAGGCCAACATGTTGAGGAAGCGGAGCAACGGGTCGCCGGCACCGGGCGCCTTCGGCCAGCTGCGGGCGGCGCTTTCGGGCGAGACGATCGACCGGCGCGGCTTCCTGCGCCGCTCGGGGCTCACCGCCGGCGGTCTGGCGGCCGCGTCGGCACTGGCGCCCGGCATGGTGACCCGCGCCGAGGCCCAGGCCCAGGCGGCCAAAGGCGAGATCAAGCAGATCAAAACGATCTGCACGCACTGCTCGGTCGGCTGCACGGTCGTGGCCGAGGTGCAGAACGGTGTGTGGATCGGCCAGGAGCCGGGCTTCGATAGCCCGTTCAATCTGGGTGCGCACTGCGCCAAGGGTGCCTCGGTCCGCGAGCACGCGCACGGCGAGCGCCGGCTCAAATATCCGATGAAGCTCGTCAACGGGAAATACACCCGGATCTCCTGGGACCAGGCGATCAACGAGATCGGCGACAAACTGCTCCAGATCCGCGACAAATCTGGACCCGACAGCGTCTACTGGCTGGGTTCGGCCAAGCACAGCAACGAGCAAGCCTATCTGTTCCGCAAGTTTGCTGCCTTCTGGGGCACGAACAACGT
>DAIOUO010000242.1:0-5512 GCA_036759485.1 Geminicoccaceae bacterium
CGGCCGGACCGCGCCCGAGGGCAGGCGGGGTGGCCGAGGCCGCCCCGCTTTTTTCGCGGGGCGGGTGAACGGATGAGGTGACGGAGGCAGAGCGTGGAACGGTTCGTGACGACCGTCGACAAGATCAGCCGCGGGGTCGGTCACGCCTTCGCCTGGTGCGTGGTAATCCTGACAGGCGGCATGTGCTACGAGGTCTTCGTGCGATACGCCATCCGCTCGCCGACCGCCTGGGCCTTCGACCTCGGCACCGCCATGTACGGCGCGCTCTTCTTCATGGCCGGTGCGTATACGCTCTCGCGCGGTAACCACGTGCGGGGCGACATCCTGTACCGCACCTGGTCGCCCCGGACCCAGGCCCGCCTCGATCTCTTCCTCTACCTGGTCTTCTTCTTCCCCGGCATCCTCGCGCTGATCTGGGCAGGGATCGGCCAGGCCGAGCAGTCCTGGCGGTTCCGCGAGGTCTCCGTCTACAGCCCGGCGGGCTTCCCGGTCTATCCGTTGCGCACGCTCCTCCCGATCGGCGCAGCCCTGCTCGCCGTGCAGGGTGTGGCCGAGGTCTGTCGCTGCCTCATCTGCCTCAGGGACGGTCGCTGGCCACCGCGCCTCCATGACGTCGAGGAGCTCGAGCAGCAACTCATCGAGAAGTACCACCACGAGCATCCCGAGTCGGAGACCGGCCGATGACCGACGCTCAGGTCGCCATCGTCATGCTCGTTCTATTCATCACGACGATCTTTCTCGGATTCCCGATCGCTTTCACGCTTCTCGCCCTGGGATTCATTTTCGGCTGGTACGCGATGGGGCCGCGGATCATCAGCCTCTTCGCGACCAACACCTCCGACGTGATGGGCAACGACGTGCTCGTCGCGATCCCACTCTTCCTCTTCATGGGTTATCTCGTCGAGCGGTCCAACATCCTCGACCGGCTGTTCCGCAGCATTCAGGTCGCGGCGCGCGCGGTGCCGGCCTCGCTCGCGGTGGCGGCGCTCGCCACCTGCGCGCTGTTCGCCACCGCCACGGGGATCGTCGGCGCGGTCGTCACCCTCATGGGTCTCCTGGCCTTCCCGGCGATGCTCAAGGCCGGCTACGACGTACGTATCGCTGCAGGCGTGATCTGTGCCGGCGGCACGCTCGGCATCCTCATCCCACCCTCGATCATGCTGATCGTCTACGGCGCGGCGGCCGGTGTCTCGGTCGTCAAGCTCTATGCCGCAGCCCTTCTGCCCGGGTTCCTGCTCGCCGGGCTCTACATGCTCTACGTGATGGGACGCGCGGTGCTCGACCCGTCGCTGGCGCCGCGCCTGCCGGCGAGCGAGGCCGCGCTGTCGAACGCCGCGGTGGCCCGCGACCTCCTGACCTCGTTCCTGCCGCTCTCGGCGCTGATCCTGGCCGTTCTCGGGGCGATCTTCTTCGGCCTCGCCACGCCGACCGAGGCAGCCGCGGTCGGTGCCCTGGGCGCCCTCCTGCTCGCCGCCGCCTACCGCTCGCTCACCTGGAACGGATTCAAGGAATCGGTGGTGCTGACGGCGCGCACCTCCGCCATGGTCTGCTTCCTGTTCGTGGGCTCGACCAACTTCGCCTCGGTCTACTCCTTCCTCGGCGGCCAGAAGCTCGTCGAGGAGTTCATGCTCGGGCTCGATCTCTCTCCCCTAACTTTCCTACTGCTCACGCAGGTGGTCATCTTCCTCCTGGGCTGGCCGCTCGAGTGGACAGAGATCATCATCATCTTCGTGCCTATCTTCCTACCTCTTCTCGATAACTTCAACATCGACCCGATCTTCTTCGGGGTACTGGTAGCGCTCAACCTCCAGACCGCCTTCCTCTCGCCGCCCATGGCGATGTCGGCCTTCTATCTGAAGGGTGTGTCGCCGCCACACGTCACTCTTGCGCAGATCTTCAACGGCTGCATGCCGTTCATGACCATGGTCGTGATCGCGATGGTGTTGCTCTACCTCTTTCCGGGTCTCGCCCTCTGGCTGCCCGACCTGCTCTACAACCAATGAGCGCCGAACCGACGAGCCGGGAACCCGGGGCGACCGACCTGCGGGCCGCTCTCGAAGAGGGGCGCATCACGGTGCGCGAGCTGGTCGAGACCTGCCTCGCGCGGATCGCAGCCGACGAGCCGCGGATCCGCGCCTGGGCGCACCTCGACCCGGACTACGCGCTCGCCCAGGCCGATGCGTTGGACGCGGCGCGCCGCGCCGGCCGCCCGCGCGGACCCCTGTTCGGACTGCCGGTCGGCGTCAAAGACATCGTCGACACCGCGGATCTGCCGACCGAGCACGGCTCGCCCGTGTTCGTCGGGCGCCGCCCGGCCCGCGACGCCTGGCTCGTCGCCCGCCTCAAGGCGGCCGGGGCCGTGATCCTGGGCAAGACGGTGACGACCGAATTCGCCGCCTTCACCCCCGGGCCGACCCGCAACCCGCACGATCCGAGCCGCACGCCGGGCGGCTCCTCCTCGGGCTCCGCCGCCGCGGTGGCGGCCGGCATGGTGCCGCTCGCGATCGGTTCGCAGACCAACGGCTCGGTGATCCGCCCGGCCGCCTTCTGCGGGGTGATCGGTTACAAGCCGACCCACGGGTTGATCCCGCGCACCGGTATGCTCGAACAATCGCCGACCCTCGACCATGTCGGCGTCTTCGCCCGCGACCTCGAGGGTGCGGCACTGTTGGCCGAGGCCCTCGTGGGCTTCGACGAGGACGATCCGGCGACCCGCCCGCAGGCGCCCCCGCGGCTGCGCCGTGCCGTCGAGGAGGGCATGCCGGCACGGCCCCGGCTCGCCCTGGTCTGGGGCCCGGCAGGCGAGCGAGCCGAGCCCGCGATGCGGACGGCCTTGGAGGAGGTCCGGGCGAGCCTCGGCGATACGGTCGTCGAGCTCGCCCTGCCGACCGCCTTCGCCGACGCCCTCGAAGTGCACCGGACGATCTGGACGGCCGAGCTCGCCTTCCGCTTCCGACGGCTCGTCGCCGAGCGGGGGGAGCTCGTGAGCGCGCGATTCGCCGAGCTGGTCCACGAGGGCGAGCGGGTCGATGCGGTCGCCTACCAGAGGGCCCTCGCACGCCGCGAGCTCCTCGCGCGCGAGCTCTCGGCGCTCTTCCACGAGATCGACGCGTTCTTGACCCCGGCCGCCCCGGGCGAGGCCCCGGAGGGGCTCGGTACGACCGGCGATCCGGCCTTCTGTACGCTCTGGACGCTGTGCGGCACGCCCGCCTTGACCCTGCCCGTGCTCGCGGGTCCGGCGGGGCTGCCCATGGGCCTCCAGCTCGTGGCCGATCGGGGCGACGACGAGCGGCTCTTTCGGGTGGCCGGTTGGCTGCGAGCGGCACTCGCCGAGGGCGAGCGCTGAGGGATCGGGAGAGGAGGAGGGATGGTCGAGAAGATCGGTGCCGTACTCGGGCTCGCCCTGCTCGCCGGCTACACGCTCCTGATCGCGCTCAAGATCCTGAGCGTGCCGCTGCTCGTCATCGTCCTCGTGGCCCTGGCCTTGGCCACTTGGCACGCGATCGAGGAGGAGTGGCTCGGCCGGGACTGAGCAGGGCTCAACCCGCCCGGCGCGCGACCGCGCGGGCGAGGACGCAGAGGAGCTCGAAGATCAGGTTGACGCCGGTCCAGGCGGTCAGGCCGCTCGGGTCGAACGGCGGCGAAACTTCGACCAGATCGGCGCCCACGAGATCGAGCCCGTCGAGCGACCGGATCATTCGCTGGGCCTGGTGCGTCGTGAGGCCGCCGATTTCGGGCGTACCCGTGCCCGGCGCGAAGGCGGGGTCGAGCCCGTCGATGTCGAAGCTCACATAGACCGGGCCGTCGGCGACGATCGAGCGCGCCTCGGCCATCACCGCCTCGACGCCACGATCGACGAGCTCTTCGATCATCACGATCCGCACACCGTGCGATCGGGCCCATTCGACGTCCTCCCCGTCGTAGGCCGAGCCGCGGATGCCGATCTGGACGACGCGGCGGGTGTCGAGCAGGCCTTCTTCGGCCGCCCGGCGGAACGGCGTGCCGTGGGTATAGCGGTAGCCGCCGAAATAGCTGTCGTAGAAGTCGGTGTGGGCATCGAAATGGATCATGCCGACCGGCCGCTCGCGCGCGAGGGCCCTCAGGATCGGCAGCGAGACCAGATGATCGCCGCCGAGGCTCATGGGCACGATCCCGCGCTGCACGACAGCGCGCAGGAAACCCTCGATACGCTCGAGACTGTCGTGGACGTCGGCCGGATTGACCGGGCTGTCGCCGAGATCCGCACAGCGGGCGAGGTGGAACGGCCGCACACCGGTCGCCTGGTTGATCAGCCGGATCTGGGTCGAGGCATCGCGCAACTGGCGCGGCCCGTGCCGGGCGCCCGGGCGGTTGGTCGTACCCGAATCGAAGGGGATCCCGACGATGCCGATCTGCACCGTCTCGGCACGCTCGACGGGGATCCAGGGTAGCCGAGCGAAGGTGGGGATCCCGGCGAAGCGCGGCAGCTCCATGCCCGAGACCGGAAGGAAGGATCGAGGTTCGGACATCCGGGGCCCTTCGCGGTGCGGTCGTGGTCGGATTTTCGAGCGCTCGAGGCGGGCGTGTAAAGACGTCGACGGCGCGGGCGGCCGTCGCCGCCGGCGCATCGAGCGACCGTCGAAAGGCGGACCGCGGGCGGGGATGTCCGCCCGCCCACCGGACGGGGGCCCAGTATGCTCGCTGGGGCCGCCCCCCGCCCTCGCTCGAGAACGCGCCGCCCGGGTCGGCCAGAGCGGTCGTCGACCAGCCGATCGCCGAGCGGGCGCCGCACCTGCTCTCGACGCCCGGCGGCCGCTGGCTCCCGCGCGAAGTGCCTGGCCCGCTGCTCCGCTGCGAGGAGGCGGTGGCTCTCGCCGAGCTCGTCCGACCGCTGCCCGGCCGGGCGATCCTCCGGCTGCTCGCCGCGCCGCTGCAGCCGGGGCTCGACGTGCGCGGGCTCGAGCACCTGCCGGCCCGCGGCCCGGTCTTCCTGGTGGCCGACCGTCCGACCGGACTCGCCCACGGCACCGCCGTCGCACCGCACCGATCTCCGGTTCCTCGCCAACGCCGACGCGCTCCGCGTGGCAGCGGGTCTCGCGGCGCTCCTCCTGCCGGTCGAATGGGCGCAGGCCGAGCGCGACCGCGCCGGGTCGCGGGCAGTCCTGCTCACCTTCGGCAAAAGTCCGGGCGAGGGCCGGGTGCTCGTGATCCTCCCTGCCCGCCGGTTGAGCCACCTCCGCCGGCACGGGCTCGTCGAGCGACCCCGGCGGGGCGCCGCGATCGGGCTCGCCCGCCGGTTCGGGGCGCCGATCGTGCCGATGTGGATCGACGCCCGCA
The DNA here is from genome assembly GCA_036759485.1 of Geminicoccaceae bacterium. Taxonomy (GTDB): domain Bacteria; phylum Pseudomonadota; class Alphaproteobacteria; order Geminicoccales; family Geminicoccaceae; genus JANXAZ01. The sequence goes on from DAIOUO010000242.1 coordinate 5,317, forward strand.
ACTCGGTCCCGTTCCAACTGCCGTCGCGCCCCGGCCGCGAACTCCGCGACGTCACCCCGTTCCGCGAGCTCGTCGACGAGCACGACCGTCGCTTCGGACTGCGCCTCGCGGCACCGCTCGAACGCTGCGCGCTCGAAGGCGATAGGTGTAGGTGACGAGCCGGCTCCAGCGGTTCGTCGAGGGCCGGCCGCGGTTC
>DAIOUO010000243.1:0-5474 GCA_036759485.1 Geminicoccaceae bacterium
GTGCGGGCGAGGGAGCGGCGCTCGCCATCCAACTGCTGCGCCACGCCGCCGGCCCCGTCTATCGGCCGGTGGCGATCCTCGACGATGGGGCGACCCTCGGGCGGGCGATCATGGGCGTACCGGTGCTGGGCCGCCTGCGCGACTTCGCCGCGACCCTCGCCCGCTTGCAGGTCCAGGGTCTGCGACCGGTGCGCATCCTGGTCACGGCTCCGGCGAGCGCCTTCGTGCCTCGAGCGCTGCGCGAGTTGCGCGAGCGGGCCTATGCCGAGCGCTTGCCGATCGACTTCTTGCCCGAGCTCGTCCGGCTGCACTGGCCGGCGAGCGCTTCGGCCGAGCCTGCGCCCGTCGCGATCGAAGCACTGCCACCGTTCACCCTCGCCTACGCCCTCGGCAAGCGGACCTTCGACACCGCCGCCGCCGGCACCGTCCTCCTCCTCGGGGCGCCGGTTCTGGCGGCTGTCTGGCTTCTGATCGCCGCCTCGATCGGCCGGCCGGTCCTCTTCCGTCAGATCCGCCACGGTCGCGGTCTCGTTCCCTTCACCCTCTACAAGTTCCGCACGCTCGCCGATCCGGTCGGCCCCGATGGCCGGCTGCTCGCCGACCACGAGCGGCAGAACGCCGTCGGTCGCTTCCTGCGCCGCACCCGCCTCGACGAGCTGCCGCAGTTCTGGAACGTGCTCGTGGGCGACATGGCGCTCGTGGGACCCCGCCCGCTGGTCGCGGCCGAGCTCGCGGCCCTGCCCGACGGCGGCCGCGAACGGGCGCGGGTCCGCCCCGGCATCACCGGCTGGGCCCAGGTGAACGGTGGCCAGCTCCTCTCCCTGCGCCAGAAAGAGGCCCTCGACCTTTGGTACATCCACCATGCGAGCCCGTTGCTCGATCTGCGCATCCTGTGGCTCACGGTCGTCATGGTGGTGCGTGGAGAGCGGGTGAACGAGGGCGCCATCGAACAGGCGACCGCGGCGTTCGGCCGAGAGAGCCGAGCGGTCCCCGCGTCGGGGGCGGACGTTCCGACATGAGCCGCGCTCCGCTGCGTCTCCCGGGGGTCTCGAGCCCGATCCCGCCGCGCGCGGTCCCGCCGGCAACGACAGCCGCGGTCTCCGCCCAACGGTACGTGCCGTCGCTCGCCCCGGCCGAGCGCTGGTACTGCGTGTTGACGCAGCCGCGGCGCGAGGCCTGGGCCTTCGAGAACCTGGCGCGCCAGGGCTTCCGCGGCTGGTTGCCGCTCCTTTCCCGCACCGTGCGCCACGCGCGCCGCGTGCAGACGGTCAAGAGCGCGCTCTTTCCGCGCTACGGCTTCGTGGCCCTCGACCTCGCCCGCGACCGCTGGCGGGCCGTCAACGGCACCTTCGGGGTGGTCGGGCTGCTCATGGAAGAGGATCGGCCGCGCCCGGTGCCGCCGGGCGTGGTCGAACATCTCCAGGCACTCACGGGCGAGGACGGCACGGTGCGCTACGGCCTCGAGGTGGCGCCCGGCCAGCGGGTGCGGGTGCTCGCGGGCCCGTTCGCCGACCGTCTCGCCACCGTCACCAGGCTCGACGAGAAGGGCCGCGTGGCGCTCCTGCTCGAGATCCTGGGCGCGGAGCGCCTGGTGGTGATGGCGCGGGAGGACCTCCTCCCGCTGCCGTAGCTTCGGCACGCCGCTGTTCCGGCAGCGTGCCGACCCGTATGGCGACACGCCGGTGACGCCTCTGTCACCCGGCGTGCGGTAGCTTGCTCGGAAGAATGTTGCGCGAAGCCTCGGCGATCGGCCGGTTCGTGCTCCGCCATCCGATCGGGCGGCGCCGTCCGGTGCGCTGCCTTTTCGACCTGCTGCGTTGGCAGATCGGGGCATCGACCACGCCGCGCATCGTGCCGTTCGTCGCAGGCGCCCGGTTGTGGGCCCGGCGCGGCGAGACGGGTGTCACCGGCAACGTCTATGTCGGCCTGCACGAATTCGAGGACATGGCCTTCGTGGTGCACTTTCTGCGCCCGGGCGATCTGTTCGGCGACATCGGCGCCAATGCCGGCAGCTACACGGTTCTCGCCGCCGCCGTCGCGGGGGCCCGCGTTGTCGCCGTCGAGCCCGTGCCGGAGACGGCCGCGCGGCTGCGGGCGAACCTCGAGCTCAACGGCGTCGCCGACCGCGTCGCGGTGCATGGCATCGCGATAACCGACGCTCCGGGCAAGGTGCGATTCACGGCCGACGCCGACACGGTCAACAGGATCGCCGCAGAGGACGAGGGCGGCCGACGCCTCGTCGAGGTCGCCGCGACCACCCTAGATGCCCTGTTCGCCGACGAGCCCCCGCTACTGCTGAAGATCGACGTCGAGGGCCACGAGGCCGCGGTCCTCGAGGGGAGCCGCGGAGTCTTGGCGAGCGGCAGGATCGCCGCCCTCGTGGTCGAAATGGCCGACCGATCCGGTGCTGCCGCACGGATCCTCGGGGACTACGGCTACGCTCCCGTCCGTTACGACCCCTTCGCTCGCTCGCTCGACGAGACCCTGCGCCGTGTGACCGGTGGCAACGTGATCTGGGTCCGCGATCGTCTGGCAGTGGCGGAGCGGCTGCGCGCCGCCCGGCCGATCGAGGTGAAGGGCCTGCGCGTGTGACCCTCCTCTTCCTCAACCGCTTCTACGCGCCCGACGTGAGCGCCACGGCCCAGCTCCTGACCGATCTGGCCGAGGGGCTCGCCGGCGAGGGCCACGCGGTGACGGTCGTCACGAGCCGCCTCCTTTACGAAGACCCGAAGGCACGGCTTCCGGCGCGGGAAGAGCGCGCCGGCGTGCGCATCCGCCGGGTGTGGACCAGCCGCTTCGGCCGCCGCAACCTGCTCGGCCGGGCGGTCGACTACGCCTCCTTCTACCTCTCGGCCACGCTCGCGCTCCTGGCCGAAGCCCGGCGCGGCGACACGATCGTGGCGATGACCGACCCGCCGCTCGTCTCCGTTCCGGCCGCCCTCGTGGCGGCTCTGCGCGGCTGCCGGCTCCTCCTCTGGTGCCAGGACCTCTTCCCCGAGGTCGCCGAGGCGCACGGCCTCGCCTTCGCCCGCGGCCCGCTCGGGCGGCTCCTGCGTGCGCTCCGCGACCTGTCCTTCGCCCGTGCCGAGCGGATCGTCGCCATCCACCCGACCATGGCCGAGAAGCTGCGCGCGCTGGGCGTGCCGGAGGAGAAGCTCGCGGTGGTCGAGAACTGGGCCCCCGCCGGCATCCGCCCGATCCCGCACGAGCAGAACCCGTTGCGCCGGGAATGGGGCCTCGCCACCCCGTCGCTTGCGACGGGGAGAGAAGAAGGAGCCCAGAAATTCGTCGTCGCCTATTCGGGCAATCTCGGACGTGTGCACGACCCCGAAGCCGTGATCGATCTCGTCCGGCGCACCGCCGGGCGCGGGATCACCTGGCTCTTCGTGGGCGGCGGGGCGGGGATGGAGAAGCTGAAGCGCGTGGTCGCCGAGGAGAAGCTGCCCGACGTCCTCTTCCAGCCCTACCAGCCCCGAGAGCGCCTGTCCGAGAGCCTGTCGGTGGCCGACGTCCACCTCGTGAGCCTCGATCCGAAATTCGAGGGGCTCGTCTATCCCTCGAAGGTCTACGGCATCCGCGCCGCCGGCCGGCCGCTCCTCTGGCTCCGCCCGGGGCTCCGGGTCGAGGATCTCCGCGCGGCGGCCGCTACAACGGGGCCCGCGCCGGTCGACGGGCTCGCCGGGGCAGTCGCGGCCTGGCACGCACTGCTCGCACCGGCGGCCGGGCCCGCGCCGATCGAAGCGGCGGTCGAGGCCTAGGAGCATGTGCGGCCTCGCCGCCATTTTCGCCTACCACACCGCGGCACCGCCGGTCGACGAACGCGAGCTCGTGGCGATCCGCGACGCCATGGCCGCGCGCGGGCCGGACGGGGCGGGCCTCTGGCTCCACGGTGAGGGTCGCATCGGGCTCGCTCATCGGCGGCTCGCGATCATCGATCTCGATCCGCGCGCCGACCAGCCGATGGTCTCCGCCTGCGGCCGCTTCCGGATCGTCTTCAACGGCGAGATCTACAATTACCGCGAGCTTCGACGCGAGCTCCTGGCCCGGGGTACGGCCCTGCGCACGACCAGCGACACCGAGGTCCTGCTCGAGCTCTGGGCGCGCGACGGTGCTGCCTGCCTTTCGCGCCTGCGCGGCATGTACGCCTTCGCCGTCTGGGACGAGCTGGAGCGCGTCTTGACCCTGGTGCGCGACCCGTACGGCATCAAGCCGCTCTACTGTGCCGACGACGGCTGGACAGTCCGGGCAGCGTCGCAGGTCAAGGCGCTGCTCGCGGGCGGCCGGATCCCGGAGGATGAAGAACCCGCCGGCATCGCCGGCTTCTGGCTCTGGGGTTCCGTCCCCGAGCCGTTCACGACACTGCGCGCCGTCTGCGCCGTACCCGCCGGTCATCTCGTTCGGGTCGATGCGCTCGGCGCGCACGCGCCCGAGCCGTTCTGTCGGATCGAGGAGGAGCTCGCCCGTGCGGAGGCGGCTGCCGTCCCCGCCGATCCCATCGAAGCCTTGCGCGCAGCGGTGGTCGATTCCGTCCGCTGCCATCTCGAAGCCGACGTCCCGGTCGGCGTGTTCCTCTCCTCGGGAATCGACTCCTGCGCGATGGTGGCGGCGATCCGTGCCCTCGGCGCCGATCGGGCCGCTGCCACCACGGCGATCACCCTGACCTTCCCCGAGTGGTGCGGACGACCCGACGACGAAGCACCGCTCGCGGCCGAAGCGGCGCGCGCCTTCGGCGTCCGCCACGAGGTCGTCGAGGCGAGCGAGGCGGAATTCCGCGCCGATCTGCCTCGGATTCTCGAGGTCATGGACCAGCCCACGATCGACGGGGTGAACTCCTGGCTCGTCTCCAAGGCCGCCGCCTCGCTCGGGCTCAAGGTGGCCCTCTCCGGCACCGGCGGCGACGAGCTCTTCGGCGGCTATCCCTCCTTCGCCGATCTGCCGCGCTGGCGCCGCCGGCTCACGCTGCCGGCTTCCGTGCCACTCGTCGGCAGGCTCCTGCGCGCCCTCCTGCCGCGTCTGGCACCCGATCTCGCGCAGCGACAACCCAAGCTCGCGGGCGTCCTCGAACACGGGGCAAGCTGGCCGGGGCTCTATCTGCTGCGCCGCGGGCTCTTCCTCCCGCACGAACTGCCGGCGCTGCTGGGCAGAGAACGCGCGCGCGAGGGGCTGCGCCGGCTCGGTTGGCACGCGCGGACGCGTGCGCTCCTCGCCCGCGGCCCGCGCTCGCCTTTCGGTCGCGTGTCGGCGCTCGAAACCTGCCTCTATCTGCGCAACCAGCTTCTGCGGGATCTCGATTGGGCGTCGATGGCACACTCGCTCGAAGTGCGCGTTCCCTTCGTGGACTTGGGCCTGTTGCATGCGGCAGCGCCGATCGCCGCGGCGCATCCAGGCAAGGCCCTGCTCGCCCGGGCGATGGACCTGCCCGAAGCGATCGCTCGCCGACCGAAGACCGGCTTCACCACGCCGGTGGGCGCGTG
>DAIOUO010000244.1:0-5463 GCA_036759485.1 Geminicoccaceae bacterium
CAGCCGGGGAGACGGCGTGGACGAGAAGCGCCCGCCTCCCGAGCAGGCGGTGGGCGAGGACGCCGAGCGTGGTGCTGTCGACCCCACCGCTCGCCGCGATGGCGAGGCGGTCGAACGTCCCGAGGAGCGCCTCGAGCCGGGCCACGGCGGTATCGGTCGACGCCACTCTGCTCACGCCTCTTCCGTCGGCTCGCCGAGGGCCGTGGCCTCGGCCTCGCGGCGGAGGCGGGCCCGCGCGGCGGCATCGCCACCGGCTGCACCCACATCCGCGAGCTCGGCCTTGGCCGTGCGGCTCCCGTCGGGGCGCCGCGCGCGCTTGACGCGAACCGTCCGCCCCTTTGCTTCGATCACGACGGTCTCGCGCGCGAGCACCCGCCGCTCGACCGTCTCGATCCGCACACCGAGCGTGGTGGTCTCGGCCAGGCAGGCTTCGGCCACCGCTTCGCTCGCCCCGGGGGCGCACAGGACCTGGACGGCGGAGGCGAGCCGACCGGCCTTGCCCACGACCGGCCATTGGCAGACGTCGAGCACGCCATTCAGGCTCCGCAGCCGGGCGAGCCCGAGTGCCAGATCCTCGGCCGTCTGGTCGTCGACTTCGAAGCGTAGGACCGCGACCCGCTCGTCCGTCTCGCGCTCGGCCTCGACGGCCTCGCCCGCGGCCATCACGAGCACGCGCAAGAGGTTGGGTTTTCCCGGTAGGTCGCGAGTCCCGAGCCCGTGACCCGCGGCCAGAAGGCGCAAGGGCCGCGAGGGCGGCCGGGGCGCGGGAGCGAGCTCGGCCAGGATAGCCGCCCCGGTCGGGGTGACCCGCTCGCCCGGCAGACCGTCGTCCCGGACCGCAAATCCCCGAAGCAGGCGGGCGGTGGCGGGCGCGGGCACCGGCAGCTCGCCGTGCCGAGTCCGAACGGTGCCCGAGCCCAAGGGCAGAGGCCCGACCGACCAGGTAGCCGTACCGAGTGCCTCGATCGCGCCCGCGGCCGCGACGATGTCGGCGTACGAGTCCCAATCGGCGATCTCGTGGAAGTGCACGCTCTCGGGCGGAACGCCGTGAACGGCCGCCTCCGCTTCTCCGAGCCGGCGGTAGATGGCGCTCGCGCGGCGCTTGACGGCCTCGTCCATCGCCGAACCCGCGATCCGTTCGAGGATCTCGCGCAGCGTTCCCGAAGCCGGGGCGTCCTCGACCTCGACCGAGAAACGCAGCCCGAAGATCCCACCGCGCCGGTCGGCCCGAAAGCCGATCCGACAGCGATCCGGCAGGCCGCTTCGGCGCAGCTGCCCGAGGACCGCGACCTCGAGCTCGGGACGGCCGTGGACGAGGGCGGCAACCAACATGTCGCCCGCGACCCCGCCCAAGGGGTCGAGGTGGAGGTGGACCGGCGCCTCAGGCGGCACGGTGCACCGGAACGACGTAGGGCCCTTCGGGGACGAAGGCGACGTGCGGATCGCCCTGGCGCTCGATCGCCTCGGCGAGGGCGCGGTCGAGCGAGGCGACGATCTCCACCCCGGTCAGCCGCCGCGCCTCCGGATCGAGCCCGTCGGTGTAGAGGCGCACGCGGCCGGCGGCGCGCATGGACTCGAGCTGCTTCTGGGTCTGCCACTCGTCGATGTCGGCATGCGGTTTGTGGGCGATGCTTCGCCAGAAACCCTCGACGCCGAGCTCCACGAGTCGGCGCTGGGCTTCGGCGAAGTGCGGCGAGCCCAGGCCTTCGGAGCAAGCGGAGGCGACCAGGAGGTCGCCGCCGGGCTCGAGGATGGCGAGGGGACCCACCATTCCCTTGACGGTCTGGTAGTAGGTCTTGTCGAGCGGGTAGCCGGCCGAGGAGGTGACGACGGTGCGGAAGCGGCGCGGCAACTCGACCCGCGCGTAGCGCTCGCAGAACCGGACCGCCTCGAGGTGGCTCGCCACGATCTCGCCGAAATTGACGAAGGCGAGCCGTCGGTGCTCGTCGATGACGGTGTTGAGCGCGAGGGCTCCGCCCAGCATCGCCACGATCGCGAGCTGCTCCTCATGCAGTGGGTTGCCGTCGAGGACGCAGCTCGTCGCCCGCGGGTGGCTCATGAAGGCGGCGTTGTGGAAGGTCGTGATCGTCTCGGCGTGCGCCACGCCCGGGGCGATCACTTTGCGGCCGCCGGACCAGCCGGCCATGAAGTGCGGCTCGACGAGACCCGTGGCGATCTTGAGCTCGGCCTCGACCAGCCTGCGGTCGATCCTGACGACCGTTCCCCGGCCCGGTGTGCGGCCGAGGAGCACGTGGTCCTCGTCGGCGGTGGCGACGTGGTTCTCGACCCGCACCTCGCCGAGGAGCGCCGGATCCCCCACGATCTCGGCCAGCTCCTCGGGCGGAGCGGGCCGGTGCAGGCCGGTCGCCACCAACACCGTGATCCCCGTGCGGGGTACGCCGGCCGCCACGAGCCGCTCGATCAGCGGGCGGAGGAAGAGCCGATTGGGGACCGGCCGGGTTATGTCGCAGACGAGGATGCAGGCCGACCGGCGGCCCCGCGCCAGCTCGGTGAGCGGCGGGCAGCCGAGCGGCTCGTCCAGCGCTCGGGCGACCGCGGCCGTGGGATCCTCGAGGAGCGGCATCGGCCGCTTGCGCACGATCGTCGGAACGCAGCCCGGGGGTGGTGTCACCCGGATCGTGCCCCGGCCGTAGAGCAGCTCGATCGGCTCGGTCATCGCCGCCTCCTCGCCCGTGCGATCTTAGCGGAGCCCGTGTTCGCGGGAAGCGGGCCCGGCGAAGGTCCGGGTTCGTGCGATGGACGGTCCGCGCCCGGGGCGCTGGCAGGACGGAGCGGTCGCAGCTATCTCGGCCCCGCGGACGGTCGGGAGAGCGGACGATCATGGAAGGCACGGCGCGGCACGGGGGCAGGATCCTCGTCGACCAGCTCGAGGCGCAGGGCATCGAGCTCTGCTTCGGCGTTCCGGGCGAGAGCTACCTCGCCGCGCTCGACGGCTTTCACGGCCGGAACCGCCCGCGCTTCGTGGTCTGCCGCCAGGAGGGTGGGGCCGCGATGATGGCCGAGGCGGTGGGCAAGCTCACCGGCAGGCCCGGGGTCGCTTTCGTGACGCGTGGGCCGGGGGCCACCAACGCGGCGGCGGGGGTGCACGTGGCCCAGCAGGACAGCACGCCCATGATCCTCTTCGTGGGCCAGATCGACAGCACCACTCGTGAGCGCGACGCTTTCCAAGAGGTCGACTATCGCCGGATGTTCGGCGGGATCGCCAAATGGGCGGCCGAAATCGACCGGGTCGAGCGGATCCCCGAGCTGGTCCAACACGCGATGTCGACGGCGATGGGCGGCCGACCGGGCCCCGTCGTCCTGGCGTTGCCGGAGGACATGCTGCACGAGCGTGCGGTGGTCGCCGACGCACCCCGCTGGGAGGGTGTCGACATCTGGCCCGATCCGCAGAAGCTCGCGAAGCTCGCGGAGAAGCTCGCTCGGGCCGAGCGGCCCATGGTGATCGTGGGCGGGAGCGGCTGGACGGTGGGGGCCTGCGCCGACCTCGCCCGCTTCGTGGAGGCCTTCGACCTGCCGGTCGCGGCCGGCTTCCGCCGGCAGGACCTGCTCGACAACGAGCATCCCTGCTACGTGGGCGACATCGCGATCGGCCCCAACCCGGCGCTGGTGGAGCGCATCCGGTCCGCAGACCTCCTCCTGGTCCTGGGCTCGCGGCTGTCCGAGATGACCACCCAGGGCTACACCCTCCTCGGGGTACCGCATCCGGGTGTGCCGCTGGTCCACGTCCATCCCGATGCGGCCGAGCTCGGACGGGTCTACGCTCCCGAGCTCGCCATCTGCGCTACCATGCCCGCGATCGCCGCGGCGCTCGCGACCCTTCCCGCACCGGCCCGGCGGCCCTGGGCCGAGGACCGGGCACGGCTTCGGGCCTCCTACCTCGCCTGGCGGACGCCCGCTCCCCATCCCGGCGAGGTGCAGATGGGGCGGGTCATGCGGCATTTGCTCGAGCGGCTGCCGCGCGATGCGATCGTCACCAATGGTGCCGGCAACTATTGTGCATGGCCGAACCGGTTCTACAGCTACGGCCCGTTCCGGACTCAGCTCGCCCCGACCTCGGGCTCGATGGGTTACGGCCTGCCGGCGGCGATCGCCGCCAAGCTCGTCCATCCCGACCGGCCGACCGTCTGCTTCGCCGGTGACGGCTGCTTCCTCATGACCGGCCAGGAGCTCGCGACCGCCGTCCAGCACGGGGTACGCGGTCTCGTGGTGCTGGTCGTCAACAACGGGATGTACGGCACGATCCGCATGCACCAGGAGCGCGAGTTCCCGACCCGCGTCTCGGGCACCGGGCTCGTCAATCCGGACTTCGCGGCCTATGCGCGGGCCTTCGGCTGCCTCGGACTGCGGGTGACACGCGACGCCGAGGTGGCGGACGCACTCGACACCGCGCTCGCCCATCCGGGTGTGGCGCTGGTCGAGCTCGTCGTGGATCCCGAGGCGATCACCCCCCGCACCACGCTCTCGGCGATCCGCGAGCAGGCGCTCGCGGCCGGGCGTTGAGCGCCTGCCTCGGGTAGCGGTCGCCCGACGTCAGGCGACGCTCTGTTCGATCCACTCCTGCAGCTGGCGCTTGGGCAGGGCCCCCACCTTGGTGGCCACCGCCGCGCCGTTCTTGAAGACCATCAGTGTGGGAATGCCGCGCACGCCGTACTTGGTGGGCGTCAGCGGATTCTCGTCGATGTTGACCTTGACGATGTGGACCCGATCGCCGAGCTCCTTCGCGATTTCATCCAGATATGGGGCGATCATCTTGCAGGGACCGCACCATTCGGCCCAGAAATCGACGACCACCGGCCGGTCGGCCTTGAGGACGTCCTTCTCGAAGCTGGTGTCGCTCGCGTGGAGCACCGACATGGACGTTATCCGTCGTGGTTGCACTACGGGGCAGCGCCCGCATCGCTCCCGTAGCTAAGGTTGCGGCCGTCGCACCGTCAAGGAGGGGGCGGTGCCGCCCCCACCCCGGCCAGGAGGGCGTCGTCGAGCCATTGGAGAGTGGCGGTCTCGGTCCACAAAAGGCCGAGCCGCACGGGGCGGTCGGGGAAGCGCCGGACGAGCAGCGCTCGATAGAGCGCCATCTGGCGGAGATGGCCGACCGAGACGTCCGCCGCAGCGGCCGGTGGTCGGCGGCCGGTCTTGAAGTCCACGGCCACGACCTCGTGGGGGGTCACCACGAGGCGATCGATCCGGCCGCTCACCGCGACCCCGTCGACCAGCCCCACGATCGCCTGCTCGGCTCGGGCCTCGGGGCCGAAGAGGGGAGCGAGATCGCTTCGGCCGAGAAGATCGAGGACGCTCGCGCGCAGCCGCGAGGTCTCCTCCTGGTCGAGACCGGCGGCGAAGCGGGCGAGGAAGCGGTCGAGAGCGGCCGGCCTGTCGGGCTCGGGAACCCCCGGCAGGAGCTCGAGGAGCCGGTGGACGAGGATGCCGAAACGTCGCCGGCTC
>DAIOUO010000245.1:0-5393 GCA_036759485.1 Geminicoccaceae bacterium
GGGCGAGCGGGCGAGGTGTCGCGGCGGAGGATCCGGTCGCGCGGTGGCGGGCGGAGTGGCCGCGGGCCGACTTCGCCCGCGCGACCGTGCCGCTCTCCGAGGTCCGCGACGGCGGGCCGCCCAGGGACGGGATCCCGGCGATCGACCGGCCGCTCTTCCTGCCGGTCGAGACGCCGCCCTCGCTCGACGATCGCGAGCCGGTGATCGGCTTCGGGGTGGCGGGTGATCTGCGGGCCTACCCGCTGCGTTACCTGATGTGGCACGAGATCGTGAACGACGTCGTGGGCGAGGTGCCGGTCGCCGTCACCTACAGCCCCTTGTGCAACACGGCGATCGTGTTCGACCGGCGGGTCGACGGTCGCACGCTCTCCTTCGGCTCGACCGGCAAGTTGAGGCGCTCCGATCTCGTGATGTACGATCGGCAGACGGAGAGTTGGTGGCAGCAATATTCGGGCGAGGGCATCGTCGGAGCGCTGGCCGGCAGAAAGCTCGCGATGCTGCCGGCTCGGCTCGAGAGCTGGGCCGAGTTCCGCGAGCGGGCGCCCGCCGGCGAGGTGCTCGTTCCCGAGAACCGGCGGCTGCGGCCCTACGGGCTCAACCCCTATCCGGGCTACGATTCGGGCAGGATGCCGCTTCTGTGGGACGGGCCGCTGCCCGAGGGCATGGGACCCCTGGCCCGGGTCGTGGTGGTCGGCGAGGAGGCCTGGTCGTTCGATCTGGTGCGCGCGCGGGGTCGGATCGAAGTGGGCGATCTCGTCTTGAGCTGGCATCCGGGCCAGCTCTCCGCCCTCGACGCGTCGCGGCTCCTCGAGAGCCGCGAGGTGGGTTCCGTGCGGGTGCAGCGCCGGCGTGGTACGGCTCTCGAGGACGTCGTCCACTTCGTGACCTTCGCCTTCGTCTTCCACGCCTTCACGCCCGACGGCCGGATCCACCGCTGAGCGCCGCGGGGCTCAACCGAGCCGCGGGCGCAGATGTGCGTGCCAGCGGCGCTCGAGGAGCTTGACCAGGCCCACGATCGCGAAGGTCAGCACCATGTAGAAGGCAGCGGCGGTGAGGAAGGCCTCGTAGGGGCTGTAGTAGCGGGAATTGACGATCCGGGCGGCACCGGTGAGATCGACGATGGTCACCACACTCGCGACCGCGCTGCCGTGCAGCATGAAGACGATCTCGTTGCCGTAGGCCGGCAGCGCCCGGCGGAAGGCGGAGGGCAGCACGATCCGGCGCAGGACGAGCGCGCGCGACATGCCGAGCGCCCGGGCCGCCTCGATCTCGCCCGCCGGGGTCGCGAGCACCGCTCCTCTGACGATCTCGGCCGTGTAGGCCGCGGTGTTGAGGGTGAAGGCCAGAAGCGCGCAGAACCAGGCCTGGGAGAGCAACGGCCAGAGCGGGCTCGCCCGGATCGCCTCGAACTGACCGGCGCCGTAATAGATCATGAAGAGCTGGACCAGGAGCGGGGTGCCGCGGAAGAAGTAGGTATAGGCCCAGACCGGGCCGTTGATCAGCGGGTTGCGGCTCGTGCGGGCGAGTCCGAGGGGCACGGCGAGGACCAGGCCGAGGGCGAGCGAGAGGAAGGTGAGCCAGACGGTGGTCCAGAGACCCCGCAGATAGAGCGGCAGGTTGGCGAGCACGATCTCGAGGTCGATCACGCGGGGAGCGCCTCGCCGCGCCGGGCCCGCCGCTCGGCGGCCGCGAGCAGCAGGGTCGAGACCGTGGTGAGGGCGAGGAAGACGAGGGCCACGGCCAGGTAGAAGGTGAAGGGCCGGCGCGTGGCGCCGGCGGCGAGCGCCGCCTTGCGCACCATGTCGTCGAGCCCGATGACCGAAAGCAGTGCCGTCGCCTTCAACAACACGAGCCAGTTGTTGCCGAGGCCGGGCAGCGCGTGGCGCAGCATCTGGGGTATCAGGACCCGGCGCAGGACCAGGACGGGCGACATGCCGAAGGCGCGAGCCGCCTCGAGCTGTCCCCTCGGTACCGCCAGGATGGCGCCGCGGAAGGTCTCCGCCATGTAGGCGCCGTAGATGAAGCCGAGGGTCGAGACCCCGGCGGTGAAGGGGTCGACGTCGAGATGGCCGAGCTCGAGGCGGGCGGCCAGGTCGTTGACGAGCATCTGGCCGCCGAAGAAGACGAGCAACATCAAGACGAGGTCGGGCACGCCGCGCACGATCGTGGTGTAGGCGCCGGCCAGAAGGCGCAGCGCCGGTGACGCCGAGAGCTTGGCGATCGCGCCCAGGAGGCCCAGGACGATGGCGACGGCGAGCCCGACGAGCGCCGCCTCGACCGTGAGCACGGCGCCTTCGAGGATGGAAGGACCGTAGCCCCCGAGGTCGAGCACCGGCGTCGCCGGACCGCCGATCGTGGCTCAATCGCCGTAGATGTCGAAATCGAAATATTTCTTGGCGATCTTGTCGTAGGTGCCGTCGGCGCGAATCGCCTTGATCGCCTTGTTGAAGAGCTCGCGCAGGTCGGCGTCCTCCTTGCGCACGGCGATGCCGGCGCCCTCACCGAACCACTTCTTGTCGCGCAGCTCGGGGCCCACGAACTCGAAGTCCTTGCCCTTGTCCGTCTTGAGGAAGCCGTCGAGCAGGGCGACCGAGTCGGCGAGCAGCAGGTCGACGCGGCCGGCGATCATGTCCAGATTGGCCTCGTCCTGGGTGCCGTAGCGCACGATCTCGACAGTGTCGCCGTAATTGTCGGTCAGGTAGTTGTCGTGGATGGTGGCGCGCTGCACGCCGATCTTCTTGCCCTTGAGCCCTTCCTTGGTGATCTCGATCCCGGACCCCTTCTTGCGGACGAACCGCGCGGATGTCTGGTAGTATTTCTCGGTGAAGTCGACGCGCTTCTTGCGCTCCTCGGTGATCGACATGGAGGCGATGATGGCGTCGTACTTCTTGGCGAGGAGCGCGGGGATGATCCCGTCCCAGTCCTGCTGGATCAGCTCGCACTCGGCGCCGATCTTGGCACAGAGGGCCAAGGCGATGTCGATGTCGAAGCCCTTGAGCTTGCCGTCCGGGCCGACCTCGGAGAAGGGTGGATAGGCGCCCTCGACGCCGATCCGGATCTTCTTCCATTCCTTGGCGGCGAGCGGATCGGCCGCGAGCGCCAGCGCGCCGGCCATCAGCACGAGGACGAGCCTGCGGACCATGGGTGCCTCCCGAAAGGTCTCGGTCGGCAGAGTCCGAGCCCTGCCCTCCGCCGTCAAGCGGCGCCACGGCGCTCGGCGAGGATCGCTCGGGAGGGGTCGCTCGGCGGGCGCCGCTCAGCGAGGGTCGATGTCGAAGCCGAAATAGGCTCTGGCGATCCGCGCGTGCTCGCCCTTGGCGCGAATCCGATCGAGCGCCGCATCGAGCCGCTCGACCAGCTCGCGATTGCCCTTCTTGACGGCGATGCCGGCACCGTGGCCGAACCATTGCGGATCGGTGAAGTTCGGCCCGCAGAGCTCGAGGCCGGCTCCCTCGCGGGTCTTGAGGACACCCCGATCGAGCGCGAGCGCATCGGCGAGGACGAGATCGACCCGGCCGTCGCGGAGCGCCGCGACCGCCTGCGGCAGAGTCTCGAAGCGGACGATCTCGGCCTCCCCGCCGAACCGCTGGGTGGCGAACTGGTCGTGGGTGGTCGAGGCCTGCACGCCGATTCGGCGACCCTGGAGCCCGCCGGCGACCGGCTCGACGCCGCTGCCCTTCCGGCGCAGGAAGCGCGCCGGCACCTGGTAGTAGCGGCGGGTGAAGTCGGCGGTCCGGCGGCGGCTGTCGGTGATCGACACCGAGGCCACGATCGCATCGACCTCGTTCCAGAGCTGGGGCTCGAGGCCGAGCACGGCATCCTGCAGGACGGCCCAGGGCCGCTGGACGAGCTGGCAGCGGACGGCGAGCTCGGCGCAGAGAGCGTTCGCGATCTCGACGTCGAAGCCCTTGAGCCGGCCCTTGGCGTCGACCTCGCTGAAGGGCGGGTAGGCGCCCTCGACGGCGAGGCGGAGGACCGGCCCCGCGGCGGTCGGGGTCGGCGGCACGGTGGCGGGCGTCCTCGCCGAGGGCGCCACGGCGGCCTGTTTGCTCGCGGGCGGCCGCGGCTTGACGGGTGTCGCCTTGGGCGGGGCGGCGGCCGTCTTGGGCTGGACGGCGCCGTTGCCGTTACCGGAGGGAGTGGCCGCCGGTGCCGGGCCCGGGGCGATCGCCCACAGCAAGGCGAGCAGGGCCGAAAGCAGGCTGGCGCGGCGCATGGGGCTCGGCCTCCGCATGGGGGGACGCGAGGCTCCTCCCCGGATCAGGCCCGCGCGTCAAGGCTGCCGAGGCCGCGGGCGCGGGCCGTGTGGCCGGCCAGGAACTGGCGCAGTCGTTCCGAACGCGGTCGGCCGAGTACCTCGGCGGGCGGCCCCCTCTCCTCGATCCGCCCCTGGTGCAGGAACACGACCTCGCTCGCGACCTCGCCCGCGAAGCCCAGCTCGTGGGTCACGACCAGCATGGTGCGGCCCTCGAGGGCGAGATCGCGCATGACCTTCAGGACCTCGCCCACGAGCTCGGGGTCGAGCGCGCTGGTCGGCTCGTCGAACAGGAGCACCGCGGGCTCCATGGCGAGGGCTCGGGCGATCGCCGCCCGCTGCTGTTGGCCGCCCGAGAGCTGGGCCGGGTAGTGATCGCGTTTGTCGCGAATGCCGACCTTGGCGAGCAGCGCCTCGGCCCGCTCGATCGCCTGGCGACGAGAAAGCCCGAGAACGTGGATCGGGGCCTCGATCACGTTCTCCAGCACCGTCATGTGCGACCAGAGATTGAACTGCTGGAACACCATACCGAGCCGGGCGCGGATCCGCTCGACCTGGCGGCGATCGGCCGGAACGAGCCCGCCGCGGCGTCCGGGGACGAGCCGGAGTTCCTCGCCCGCGACCCGGATGCGGCCGGCATCCGGCGTCTCGAGGAGATTGATGCAGCGAAGGAAGGTGCTCTTGCCGGAGCCCGAGGCGCCGAGCAGGGCGATCACGTCGCCCTGCCGGGCGGCGAGCGAGACGCCTTTGAGGACCTCGAGGCGGCCGAAAGACTTGTGGATGTCCTCGACCTCCAGCGCCGGAGCCGCCGCCTCGCCCATGCCACCTCGCCGAAGCCGGGAGCAGGCTCGAACGGGCCTTCGCGCCTTGTCAAGGGCGGCCGTCGACGGGGGAGAGCGCGAAGGCCGGCTCTGGGAGAGCCTCGGCCGGACCGCGGGTGAGGCGGGAGGTTCGCCCGTGTTCGATCTCGATCCGACGCTCGCGCCCGAGGCGTGCGGCACGCTCCGGCCGATGCCGGCCGGCTGCGGCGATGCCGTGGCTGCGGCCGCTCTTCCGGAAGTCGGGATCGGCCTTCTGGGCGTGAGCTCGGCCTTCGGCCTCACGGTTTCGACGATGGCCCGGGCGATCGGCCCGGGCT
>DAIOUO010000246.1:0-5388 GCA_036759485.1 Geminicoccaceae bacterium
CGCCGACGGGCTCTCGAGCGGACGCCGAAGCTCGATCTCGGCCTCGACCCGGAGAGCCTGATCGCTCGGGTGCCGCTTCTGGCGGGTCTGCCGGAGGCGCGGCGACGGGAGCTCCGTCGGCTGCTCCGGCCTCGTTTGGCCTTGCCCGGCGAGCGAATCGTCCGTCGCGGCGAGCGTGGCGACGCGATCTACTTCATCGCCTCGGGTGCGGTCGAGGTCGACCTCGAGGAGGGGCCGGTGCGCCTCGGTACGGGCGACGTGTTCGGCGAGATGGCGCTTCTGCTGCGCCAGCCACGGCGCGCCGACGTGACCGCCCTCGGCTACTGCCGTCTGCTCGTGCTGCGCCGCGATGCTTTCCGCCGGTTCCTTCGCCGGCACCCGGAACTCGTCGAGCAGCTGCGGAGGATCGCGGGATCCCGGCTCGGCGCCGCGGGCGGGGTCTCGGGGACGACGCCGTCACCCGGCGTGGCCGCCGGGTGATACGCCGCGGTTTCACGTGAAACACCCGACGGCTCTCGCCCGATCGGCGCGGCAGGGCCCCCTCGCCGCGGGCCGCGGCGCGGTCGTCACTTGCCGATGCAGAAGCGGGCGAAAATCCGGTCGAGCAGCGCATCGACTCCGGTCCGACCCGTGATCCGGTCGAGCGCCTGAACGGCGATCCGGAGCTCCTCGGCGAGCAGGACGAGCTCCCGCCCCGCCGGAGCACCGAGCAGCCGGCCGAGAGCCGCGCAGGCTTCGGCGAGCTCCAGCCGGTGCCGCTCACGGGTGACCAAGGCCCCTTCCCCACCGGCCAGCCGCTCGCGCGCCATCGCCGCGAGCCTGGCGAGCAGCGCGTCGAGACCTTCCCCGGTCCGACAGGAGATCGCCACTACGTCCGGTCGATCGAGCGACCAGGCGGGCGGTGGGGCCACGTCCCGCTTGTTGACGAGGACGAGGCGATCCGCTGGGCGGCCGGGAAAACGTTCCGGCGGCTCCGGGACCGCGGTGGCGTCCAGCACCAGAAGGACGAGGTCGGCCCGCTCGGCTCGCTCGCGCGCCCGCTCGATCCCGATCGCCTCGACCGGATCGACCGCCTCGCGCAGGCCGGCCGTGTCCAGGAGCGTGACGGGCAGACCGTCGAGCTCGAGAGCGACCTCGATCACGTCCCGGGTGGTGCCCGGATACGGTGTCACGATCGCCGCCTCACGGCCCGCCAGCCGATTGACGAGGCTCGACTTGCCCGCGTTCGGCGGTCCGATCACCGCGACCGTGAGACCCTGTCGGAGCCGTTCGCCGACCGCTGCCTCGGCGAGCGCCGCGGCGATCTCCGACCGCACCGCCTCCAGCCCCGGGCGCGCCGCCTCGAGACGGCCCGCAGCGACGTCCGCCTCCTCTTCCGCGAAATCGAGTTCGGCCTCGAGGAGCGCGAGCGCGTCGACCAGCGCCGCCCGCCACGCGTCGCACCGCTTCCCGAGTGCACCGCCCGCCTGCTCCAGCGCCTGACGCAGTTGCGCCCGCGCCGAGGCCGTCGCGAGATCGTCGACCGCTTCCGCCGCCGCCAGGTCGAGCTTGCCGTTGTGGAAAGCCCGCCTGGTGAACTCCCCGGGCTCCGCCGGCCGCAGCTCCGGCAGGGCACGGAGCGCGCGCGCCAGCGCGGCCGCCACCCCCGGTCCGCCGTGATGGTGGATCTCGGCGAGATCCTCGCCCGTGTAGCTCGCCGGAGCGGGGAACCAGAGCACGAGCCCGCGGTCGACCGGCTCGCCGGAGCCCGGATCGCGCAAGGTGCGGAGGGTCGCCCGCCGCGGCTCCGGCACCGGCCGACCGGTCAAGGCGCGGATGGCCGAGGCGGTGGCCGGCCCCGACAGGCGCAGGACGGCGATCGCCGCGCGACCCGGGGCCGTGCCCCACGCCCAGATGGTGCCGGCCCGCTCGGGCCCCCTCAGCTCTTGCCCTCGTCCCTCGGCCGCCGGGCCGCGCCCGCCGCGGTCGCCGCCATCTGTGCCCAGAGGCCCTGCCATTGTTCGAGATTGCGCAGCGAAAGCGGCAGCCACTGGTCCATGAGCGCCTTGGCGTCCATCGCTTTGATCGCCTCGAGGAGGCGCTCCTCGGCGACGCTCAGGAGGGTCCGCTGCATCGGGCCCACGTCCGGCAGGCCGAGGAAGGCACGCGCCTCCTCCGGCGTGCAGTCGATCTCGATGTTGAACTTCATCTCGGCCCCGCTGGCTGCGCCGCTTCCGCCGCACCACTATAGGAGCCGCGGACGCTCGCGTCAGGGGCGCACGCGATATCGGGAGAGCCGTCATGGCGAACGCCCTGGCCGGGGCGCTGAGTCCCTACCTGCAACAACATCGCGACAATCCCGTCGACTGGCGAGAATGGGGGGCGGAAGCCTTCGCGCTCGCGCGAGCGACCGACCGGCCGGTCCTGCTCTCGATCGGCTACGCCGCCTGCCACTGGTGCCACGTCATGGCCCACGAGAGCTTCGAGGACCCGGAAACCGCGGCGCTCATGAACCGCTGGTTCGTGAACGTGAAGGTCGATCGGGAGGAACGACCCGATCTCGACGCCGTCTATCAGCAGGCACTCGCTCTGCTCGGCGAGCAGGGCGGCTGGCCGCTCACCATGTTCCTCGCACCGGACGGCACGCCTTTCTGGGGCGGCACCTACTTCCCGCCCGAGCCCCGCTGGGGTCGCCCGTCCTTCAAGCAGGTCCTGGAGCAGGTCGCTCGGGTGTGGCGCGAGGAGCGCGGCCGCATCGAGGCGAGCCGGGCCTCGCTCGCTCGCGCGCTGCACAGCCTCGCCGAGGCGAAACCCGGCACGCCGCCCGACGCCGCCTTCGCCCTCGAGGCGGGCCGGGCGATCGGCGAGGAGCTCGACCCGGTGCACGGCGGTTTCGCGGGCGCACCCAAGTTCCCGCAGGCGCCCGCGCTCGCGCACCTCGTCCAGGTCGCCCTGATCATGGGAGACGAGCGGCTGCGGGCCCGCCTCGTCCACTCCTTCCGCCGGATCTGCCAAGGTGGCATCTACGACCACTTGGCGGGCGGCTTCGCACGCTACAGCGTCGATGCCTTCTGGCTCGTGCCGCATTTCGAGAAGATGCTCTACGACAACGCCCAGCTCATCGAGCTCCTGGGCGAGGCCTGGGCGATGACCGGCGATCCACTGTTCGCCACGCGCATCGCCGAGACGATCGAATGGCTCCGCACCGAGATGATGGTCGACGGGGCCTTCGCAGCCTCCCTCGATGCCGACAGCGAGGGCGAGGAAGGGCGCTACTATCTCTGGGACCAGGCAGAGATCCGCGCGCTCCTCGGCGCCGACGCGCCGCTCTTCGAGCTCGCCTACGGCGTCACCCGCGCCGGCAATTTCGAGCACCGCAACATCCTGAACCGGCTGCACGAGCCGGGGCTCGCCGACCCCGAGACCGAAGCCCGGCTCGCCCGCTGCCGGGCGATCCTGCTCGAGGCGCGCTCCCGCCGCCCGCGGCCGGGGCGCGACGACAAGGTGCTCGCCGACTGGAACGGACTCGCGGTGGCGGCGCTCGCCCGCTGCGGTCTCCGGTTCGGGCAGGAGGCGTGGATCCGGCTCGCACGGGAGGTGTTCGGGACCTTGTGCGACAAGCTCGGCGAAGGCGACCGCCTGTTCCACGCGACGCGCGGCGGACGGCGCACGCCGCGGGCCTATCTCGACGACTATGCCCAGATGACGCGTGCGGCCCTGGCGCTCCACGAGGCCAGCGGCGAGCCGGACCTGCTGCGCCGGGCGGAGGCCTGGCTCGATCGCGCCACCGCGACCTTCTCCGACGGCTCGGGAGCCTGGTTCCTAGCCGAGCCCGATCCGGATTTGCCGGTGTGTCCGCGCGGCGCGGGCGACGGGCCGACGCCGGCGGCGCTCGGGACGATCGCGCTCGAGTCGGCGCGGCTCTACGCACTGACCGGCGATCCGAGACATCGGGAGCGGACCGAGGCGATCCTCGCCTCGAGTGGCGGCGAAGCCCGCCGCCGGCCCTTCGCCCACGCGACCCTTCTCTCGGCGGCACTCCTCCTCGAGCGGCCGATCCGGGTCGTGCTCACCGGCCCGCCCGGGTCGCCGGAGCTCGCTAATCTGCTGGAGGTCGTAGGCCGCACGGCGATACCCGGGCGGGTGCTCGCCTTCCGCACGCCCGACCGTCCCCTGCCCGGGGGCCTTCCCGTGGCGCCGGACACGAGCGGCGGACAGGGCGTGCTCGCGCATGTCTGTATCGGCACGACCTGCCTTGCGCCCGCTGCCTCCCCGGTCGATCTTGCCGAGCGGCTGCGGGAAGCCCGGCACCGCGTCGGTTGACCCGCCCGGCATCGGAAGGGGGAGGAGAGCATGGGCCTGCGGATCCTGGTTCGTCGCCACGGCGGTCCCGAGGTCCTCGAGCCGGACAGTTTCGAACCGGGCCGTCCCGGGCCCGGCGAGGCGTTGGTCCGCCAGGAGGCGATCGGCGTCAACTACATCGATACCTACTTCCGGACCGGCCTCTACCCGCCCCCCGGGGGGCTGCCGTTCGTGCCCGGCAACGAGGCGGCGGGCGTGGTCGAGGCGGTCGGCGAGGGTGTCGGGGAAGTGGCGCCCGGCCAGCGGGTCGCCTATGCGGCGGGGCCCGGCAGCTACACGACCCATCGGATCATCGCCGCCCGCCTGCTGGTGCCGCTGCCCGACGACATCGACACGGCCACGGCGGCGGCGATGATGCTCAAGGGGATGACCGCTCAGTACCTGCTGCGGCAGACCTATGTGGTTCGCCCGGGCGACACGGTGCTGATCCACGCAGCCGCCGGCGGGGTGGGGCTCATCGCCTGCCAGTGGGCGAAGCATCTGGGTGCCACGGTCATCGGGACGGTGGGCAGCCCCGAGAAGGCGGCCATCGCCCGGGCTCACGGCTGCGATCACGTGATCCTCTACGACCGCGAGGACGTCGTCGCTCGGGTGAAGGAGATCACGAAGGGCGTCGGCGTGCCGGTTGTCTACGACGGTGTGGGCAAGAGCACCTTCATGACCTCCCTCGACTGTCTGAAACCGCGCGGCCTGCTCGTGAGCTTCGGCAATGCCAGCGGGCCGGTCGAGGGGGTGAACCTCGGCATCCTCGCGGCGAAGGGCTCGCTCTACGTCACCCGACCCACGCTCGTGACCTACACGGCCACTCGCGAGCAACTCCTCGCGTGCGCGAACGACTTGTTCGACGTGGTGCGGCGTGGCGCGGTCCGGATCGAGATCAATCAGCGCTTTCCGCTCGCCGAGGCGGCCGCGGCCCATCGCGCTCTGGAAGGCCGGGCGACTACGGGCTCCACGCTGCTCCTTCCCTGAGGCCGGCGCAGCGTTCGCCTCTCGGTTTCGATCCGTCGGTCGGCGGTCGCTCAGGCGACCGCCCGTTGCTCTTCGACC
>DAIOUO010000247.1:0-5368 GCA_036759485.1 Geminicoccaceae bacterium
GCTCGGCACCGAGCGGGGAGCGCGCCGCGGCCCCGCGCGCGGCGGTCGGGGCCGTCGCGCCGCCGCCCTCTACCGTCGGACGATCGTCCTCGCCCGGCATGCCGCGTGCCGCCGACTGGCTCGGCTCGGCCTCGGCGATCGCCGGCCTCGCGCGGGCGCTCGGTCCCGGTGGCTGACCGCCGGCACGGTTCAGACGGGCGGTTCAGGAGAGGCGCGGACCCATCAGGAGGTCGGGCAGCCAGGTGGCGAGTCCGGGGAACAGGCAGAGGATGACGATCTCGACCACCATCAACAGCATGAAGGGCGAGGCACCCTTGAGGATGGTGGGCAAGGGGACGTCCGGCGCGATGCCGTTGATGACGAAGAGGTTCAGCCCGACGGGCGGGGTGATCAGCCCGAGCTCCATGTTGAGCGTCAAGATCACCCCGAACCAGACCGCATCGAAACCCGCCCGCTCGAGTATCGGCATCAAGATGGGTGTGGTCATCAGGATGATCGCGGCCGGCGGCAGGAAGCAGCCTGCCACCAGCAACAAGACGTTGATCCAGAACAGGAGGGTCCAGCGGCCGATCTCGAGCGAGCCGATCCATTCGGCGATCGACTGCGTGACGTAGAGGCTCGAGAGCATGGTGCCGAAGAGGATCGAGGTCGCGATGATCAGGAGGATCATCACCGACTCGACGAGCGTGGCCTCGAGGATCGGCCGCAGTTCGGCCGGCCGCCGCACACGGTAGACGAGGACCACGAGGAGGAGGCAGAGGACGGCGCCCACGCCGGCCGCCTCGCTCGGGGTGGCGATGCCGCCGTAGAGCGCCCAGACCACGCCCGCGATCACCGCGAGGAACGGCAGCACGCGCGGCAGCACGGCGAGCTTCTCGGCCCGGCTCGGCGGCGCGCCGACGGCCGCCCGGTCCCCCCGTCGCCAGCTCGTGAAGGCCGCCCAGAGCGCGAAGAGGAGGGTGAGCAACAGCCCCGGGATCACGCCCGCGAGGAACAGCCGACCGATCGAGGTCTCGGAAGCGATCCCGTAGAGGATCATGGTGATCGAGGGCGGGATGAGGATCCCGAGCGTGCCGCCGGCGGCGATGGCACCGGTGGCGAGGTCGGCCGGCACGCCGCGCCGGCGCATCTCGGGGATGCCCATCTTGCCGATCGCCGCGCAGGTGGCGGGCGAAGAACCGGTGAGCGCGGCGAAGAGGGCGCAGGCGCCGATGTTGGCGACCACGAGATTGCCGGGCAGCCGCCAGAACCAGCGGGCCATCGCCTCGTAGAGGTCGGCACCGGCCCTCGAGGCGGCGACCGCCGCCCCCATCATGACGAACATCGGGATCGAGACGAGGGTGAAGTCGTTGAGGCCGGCGAAGACCGTATCGGCGAGGTTGGCGAGCGCCTGCGGCCCCTCGAAGGCGAGGAGGAAGGCGAGCGCCACGACGCCGAGGCCGAAGGCCACGGGCACGCCCGTGGCGAGCACGAGGATCGTGGCGAGACCGATCAGCAAGCCCAGGAAGAGCGGGCTCAAGCCGAGCCCCCCGGAGCGGTGGCGAAGGCCGGGATCCGGCCGGTCGCGATCTTCCAGAGCTCGACCAGGTACTGGAGCGCGAGGAGCAGGCTGCCCACGGGGAGCGAGAGATAGGGGATCCACAGCCGCGCCCGCCACATGGAGGAAGTCCTGAGGTTCAAACTCCAGGCCTCCCACCACCATTCGAGCGAGGCGAGGAAGAGGACGAGGCAGAAGAGCAGGCCGAGGCCGGAGGCCAAGAGACCGAGACGGCGGCGGCCGGTCGGCCCGAGCCAGAGCGGCACGAGCTCGACCGCGACATGGGCCCGGCGCAAGAGCACGTAGGGAGCGCCCAGGAAGGTGGCGGCGACGAGGGCGAAGGTCACGAACTCGTTCTGCCAGACGGCCGAGCGCCCGAGCCCGTGGCGGACCACGAGCATCTGGCAGATGACGAGGACGGCCACCACCACGAGCGCCGCGGCGAAGGCGCCGGCGGCGCGCGAGAGGGCTTCGACGAGCCGGGCGAAGGCGGTCAAGGCCGAGGATCCGCCGATCGCGCGCCGGGCCGCGGGGTCAGGGGACGGCGAGCGCCTTCTCGATCAGCTCCTTGCCGCCAGGGACCTGCTCGGCGAAGGTCTTGTAGGAGGTCGCCTTCGCGACCTCCTGCCACTTCTTCACCTGCTCGGGCGTCATGGTCACGACCTTGACGCCGGCCTTCTCGAAGGTGGCGACGAACTGCTCGTCGAGCTTCTTGCTCTCCGCGGCGAAATAGTCCTCGCTCTTCTTGGCCGCGGCGAGCAGTACCTCTTTCTGCTTGGCGTCGAGCTTGTCGAAGCTGCGCTTGGCCATGAGCACCGGCTCGTACATGAACCAGAGCGCGTTGTCGCCCGGCGCGGTCACGCATTTGAGCTGTTCGTAGAGGCGGAAGGAGACGAAGCTGCCGGTCGAGGTGTCGGTCGCCTGGGCGACGCCGGTCTGCAGCGCGTTGTAGACCTCGTTGGAGGGGATGCTCACGATCGAGGCGCCGGCCCCCGCCCACATCTCGGCGAAGGTGGCGCCGGCCGAGCGGACCTTGAGGCCCTTGGCGTCCGCCGGTTCGAGGATGCACTTGTCCTTGGCGCCGAAGGCGCCGGCCAACCAGGCGTCGGCCAGGACCAGGATGCCGGCGTCCTCGATGATCTTCTTGATCTCCTTCATGAAGGGCGAGGCGTTGAGCCTGCGGGCCCGCTCGTGGCTCAGGACCAGCCCCGGCATCAAGGTCGCACCGAACTGGGGATGGCGCCCCGAGGCGTAGTCGAGCGGGAAGGCCGAGATGTCGATCTGGCCCTTGAGCATCGCGTTCCACTGCTCGTTCGGCTTGACCAGGGAGGCGCCGGGGAAGACCTTGATCGTGAGGCCCACGTTCGCCTTCTCGACCTCCCGGGCGATGATCTGGACCATCTCGTCGCGGATGTCGCCCTTGCCACCGGGGAACTGGTGGCTCGCCTTGAGCTCGATCTGGGCCGATGCCGACCCGGTTGCGAGCAGCACGAGGCTCGAGCCGGCGAGCACGAGGGCGAAGGTCGAGCGTCGCATCGAGGCCTCCTCCGATCCGGTTCGTGGCGGCCTCCTAGCAGCGCGGCGGCCGCTCTGTCACCTCCTGTGCGGCCGGGCCGTTCAGCCCTCGCCGAGGCGGCGGTCCTGTTCGCGCACCGCCCAGTAGACCGCGCCCAGGCCGACGAGGACGGCCGCGAGGGCCAGGACCTTGCCGGCCTCGGTTTCGGCGAGGTCGAGGATGATGAGCTTGCGCAGGATGGCGAGCAGGGCCAGGAGGACCATCACGCGGACGTGGACGAGGCTGCGCCGGCGCTCGACGGTGACGAGCAGCGAGCGCTTGAACTCGAGAGCGATGACGACCGTGAAGATCATGCCGAAGACGCGCTGGAAGGCGGCGTGCTCGGTGACGTCGAGCTGGCCCTTCCAGATCAGGCTCACGGTCACCTCGAGGACGAGGTTCCAGAGTGCGGCCACGACGATCACCGCGATCACCGCGGTGAGCGCCACGACCACGGTCTGTTCGAAGCGCTCGTAGAGGCCGAGAACCCGCCAGCGGCCGCGCGCCGCTTCGAACTCGCGGCGCAAGAGGCCGCGGCGGTGGTCCTCGGGCCGGTGCGGTTCGTTCATCCCGTCACTCCCGGTCGCAATTGCCAGAGCCAGGTCTCGGAGAGCGCGCGATCGGCGAGGCGCAACCAGGCGCGCAGCTCGACCGGCTCGCGGCCCGGGGCGTGCAGGTCGAAGAGGATCCGCAGCCGCCGCGTTCCCGGAACCGGCTCCACGACCGCCGAGGCGATGCGGCCGCGCGAGGCGTCCAGGACCGCCTCGGGCAGGGTGCCGTGCGGCAGGGCATCGAGCGGCCGGCCCTCGAACTCGACGACGATGCGGAAGATGTCGAGGGCCCGCGGCTTGCCGGGCTCGTTGCCGCGGCCGATCCGGGTGGCCGCCACGGTGGCGATCTCGCGCGGCGCGTAGGGATCGTCGGCGAGCCAGAACAGGCGGTAGCGCCAACTCGCTTCCGCACCGGGCCCGGGCGGCTCCTTCGGCACCCACATGGCGACGACGTTGTCGTGGATCTCGTGGTCGGTCGGGATCTCGACGAGCTGGACCGCACCCTCGCCCCAGGGATGGAGGGGCTCGACCCAGGCCGAGGGGCGACGCTCGAACCGCACGCCGTCGAGATAGTGCTCGACCTCGCGGTCGCGCTGGAGGAGGCCGAAGCCTCTCGGATCGCGGTCGAGGAAGCTCGACACGACCACCCCTTCGGGATTGTTGAGGGGCCGCCAGATCCGCTCGCCCGCCCCGGTCCAGATCGCAAGGCCGTCGGAATCGTGGACCTCGGGGCGCCAGTCGAGCCAGCGGCTCGAACCGTGCTCGCCGTACCAGAACATCGAGGTCAAAGGCGCGATGCCGAGCCGGGCGACCCGGCGGCGGAAGAAGAGCCGGGCCTCGACCTCCATGATCACCCCCGCCCCCCGCCAGGCGAGGAAGCGGAAGGCGCCGGTGAGCGAGGGGCCGTCCAAGAGCGCCTCGATCGTGACGGGCTCCTCGACCCGGACCGCCGGGTGCAGCCAGAAGGCGGTGAAGGCCGGGAACTCCTCCCCCGAAGGCTCCGCCGCGTCGATCGCGACCCCGCGGGCGGAGAGGCCGTACTGGCCGAGCTCGCCGATCGCCCGGAAATAGGAGGCGCCCAAGAAGGCGAGCCAGTCCTGGGTCCTCCAGTCGGGCCGCGAGCGGGCCTCGTGGAGGCGGAAGCCGGCGAAGCCACCCGCCGCTCCGATCGCCCGCCAGGGATGGCCTTCCGGGCTTTCGAAGAAGCCGGGGTCGAAGGGCACGGGTCGAGCGCGGCCGTTCTCGACGACGTGGATCGCGACCGGATGGGGGAAGAAGCGACCGAGCGGGAAGAAGGTGACCGGGAAGCGGCCCGGTCCCTCGGCCCAGAGCGCCCGCTCCGGCCGGAAGTGGATCCGGCCGTGGCGCTCGTAGTCGATCGCCTCGACGAGCTCCGGGGCGGGCCGAACCGGCGGCCGGAACGGCTCGCGCGCCAGGCCACGGGCGCGCTCGACGAGCCGCTCGAAGGACCAGGGCTCGGCCGGCTCGTTTACCGCGTTCGGCCGGAGCGGGGCGGCGGCGAGGGCCGCGAGAGCCGCCCCGAGCGCGAGCGTGCCGCGGCGGCAAGCCCTCAAAGCTCGACCTCGCCCGCGGCCTCGGCGACCATGGCCTCGATCCGCGCCCGGTCGAAGAGGCCCGGATCGCGCTCGCTCTTCGGGAAGGCGGCGGAGAAGGGCAGATAGCGCTCCTTGGCCACCCGGTAGAGCCGCTCGAGCTCGTCGAGCG
>DAIOUO010000248.1:0-5352 GCA_036759485.1 Geminicoccaceae bacterium
GCCCCAAGCGGAATGTAGCCCTGGTCGGCCCCAACGGGGCCGGCAAGACGACCCTGCTCGAGAGCATCCTCTTCGTGACCGGCACCATCCCCCGCAAGGGCCGGGTGATGGACAAGAACACGGTCGGCGACGCGAGCCCCGAAGCGCGCGAGCGGCAGATGAGCACCGAGGTCACGGCGGCCTGGTTCCGCACGGGCGGCCTCGAGTTCACGGTCCTCGACTGCCCGGGCTCGGTCGAGTTCGTGCAGGAGGCCCGGGCCGCGCTGATGGGCGTCGATCTGGCCGTCGTCGTGGTCGAACCCGTGCTCGAGCGGATGATCGCGGTGGCCCCTCTGTTCCACTTCCTGGACAGCCACGCCATCCCGCACCTCGTGTTCATCAACAAGATGGACCGCTCCGAGGTCCGCTACCGCGATCTGTTGGACGCGCTGCGCAAGGTGAGCGCGCGGCCGGTGATCCCGCACCAGTACGCGATCGGCCGCGGCGATTCGCTCCTGGGCTACATCGATCTGCCGACCGAGCAGGCCTACGCCTATCGCAAGGGCGGCCCCTCGGACCGCATCCCGCTGCCGGAGGAGTACCGGGAGCGCGAGCAGGCCGCCCGCCGGGCGCTGCTCGAGACCCTCGCCGACTTCGACGACGATCTGCTCGAGGCGCTGCTCGAGGACAAAGATCCGCCGACCGAGCAGGTGCTCGCCGACCTGCGGAAGACGCTCGGGGCCGACCAGGTCGTGCCGGTCTTCATGGGCGTGGCCGAACAGGACATGGGGGTGCGCCGCTTCCTCGAGGCGCTGGTCGCCGAGACCCCCGAGCCCGCGGTCCGCGCCGCTGCTTTGGGCATCCCCGAGACCGGCCCGACGCTCGCCCAGGTGCTCAAGACCTACCATCTGCCGCACGCCGGCAAGCTCTCGCTCGTGCGGGTCTGGCGCGGCCAGGTCAAGGACGGCATGCAGCTTTCCGGCATGCGGGTGGGCGGCGTCTACCGGCTGCTCGGCCAGCAACAGGAGCCGGTCGGCGAAGCCGGCGCGGGCAGCATCGTGGCCCTCGCCCGGATGGACGAGGCGCGTACGGGCCAAGTGTTGAGCAACGGTACGGGGCCGCTCGACGTCCGGCTGCCGACCGCGGCCCCCCTGCCGCCGCTCTTCGCCTATGCGGTGACCGCGGTGAACCGCAACGACGAGGTCAAGCTCTCGGCGGCACTCGCCAAGCTCGTCGACGAGGACCCCTCGCTCAAGGTCGAGCCCGATCCCGAGATGCACCAGACGCTGCTCTGGGGCCAGGGCGAGATGCACCTCAAGGTGGCGCTCGACCGGATGCGCACGAAGTACCACATCCCGGTCGAGCCGCACGCCCCGCGCACGCCCTATCGCGAGACGATCCGCAAGAGCACCGACGCGCACGGCCGCCACAAGAAGCAGTCCGGCGGCCACGGCCAGTTCGGCGACGTCAAGATCCACATCGAGCCCCTGCCGCGCGGCACCGGCTTCCGCTTCGAGAACCGGGTGGTGGGCGGTGCGGTGCCGAAGCAGTTCGTCCCGGCGGTCGAGGAAGGTGCCCGCGAATATCTCGCCAAGGGCCCGCTCGGCTTCCCGGTGGTCGACGTCCAGGTGACGCTCAACGACGGCCAGTACCACACCGTCGACAGCAACGAGCTCAGCTTCAAGATGGCGGTGGCGCTGGCCCTCAAGGAGGGCCTGCCCAAGTGCCAGCCGGTGCTGCTCGAGCCGATCCTCGCGGTCACGATCTCGGTGCCCGCCGACTACACCTCGCGAGCCCTCCAGCTCGTCACCCAGCGCCGCGGCCAGATCCTGGGCTACGAGGGCAAGGAGGGCTGGCCGGGCTGGGATGCGATCCGCGCCCAGATTCCCCAGGGGGAGATGCACGATCTGATCGTCTCGCTACGCTCGCTCTCGCAGGGCACCGGATTCTTCGAGTGGGCCTTCGACCATCTCCAGGAGGTACCCGACCGGCTCGCCCAGACGATCGTCGAGCAGCATCGCGAGCAGGCCTGAGGACCGGGGGCGGCCGGCGCGGTCGCCCGCCCCTCGGCCGGCTCAGCCCCGCTCGGATCCGGACCGCCGAGCGGCGGTGCCGGCGACGGTCGCCATCGTGAGAAGGCTCACGAACGCCACGAGGAGAAAGACGAGCTCGCTCCGGTCGGCATCGACCAGGAAGCCGTAGGCGGGCGGCGCGACGAGGCCGCCCAGGTTGAAGCCGACCATGACGAAGCCGAACACCCGACCCGCCGCACCGGGCGGGGTGACGGCCTTGACGAGCATGTCGCGCGAGGGAGCGATGATGCCCGCTGCGAGGCCGGCGAGCGCGAACAGAACGACGAGCGAAGGCAGCGGCGGGTCGGTCAAGGCTGCGAGCAGGGCCACGACGCCGATCGCGAGCGAGCAGGCGGCGACCACGAGCCCGTGCCGGCCGAGCCGATCGGCGAGCCAGCCGCCCAGGAGCACGCCCGGGCTGCTCGCGAGGAGGAAGGCCGCGAGCGGCAGGTTGGCCGCGGCGAGGTCGAGGCCGCGGGTGCGCTCGAGGACGACCGGCGTGAAGCTCGTGATCCCCCCGTGGCCGACCGCAAGGAGGACGAAGAAGAGGAGGGCGAGCAGCACCGGCCCGCTCAGGAGCAGCCGGCGGTCGGCCGTGCCGGCCGCGCCCTTCGCCCGAGCCGCACCCGGCGGCGTGGCGAGCGCGGCGCGAGCGGCGAGCAGGACGAGACCGACCAGCAGGCCCGCGCCGCCCGCGAGCAGGAGTGCCGCGCGCCAGCCGAAGGCGCCGGTGAGGGCCACGATCGCGACCGGTGCCGCGGCGAAGCCCAGATAGCCGCCGAAGGTGTGGACGGCGAAGGCGCGTCCGACCCGCTCGGGGCGGACGCGGGCGCCGAGAATCGCATAGTCGGCCGGATGGTAGACGGCGTTGCCGAGGCCCGCCGCGACCATGCAGGCGACCAGGGCCGGGAAGCCGGGCGCGAGCCCGATCGTCGCGATCGCCGCCGCCATCAGGAAGTGGCCCGCGATCAGGATCGGTGCCGCACCGATCCGGTCGACCAGGAAGCCGAGCGGCGGCTGGCAGAGTATCGTCGTGAGGTTGAGTGCCGCGAGCGCCAGGCCGAGGGCCGCAGCCCCAACCCCGAGTTCCCCGGCGAGCACCGGAAAGAGGGGCGGCAGGGCCAGGATGTAGAGGTGGCTGAAGAAATGGGCGAGGGTGATCAGGCCGACGGTGGTCGAATCGCCCGCCGACCGGGCGAGCGGGGTGGAGGCGGCGGCCATCCGCCTCAGCCCGCGATCGGGGCGGGCGGTGCGAGGCCGGCGGCGCGCGCCTCGCGTTCGAGGGCGGCCAGGATGGCGGGGGCGAGCACGAGCCCTCGCTCGAGGGCGGCGCGCCTTCGGGCGGCCGCCTGGTCGCCCGGGACCCGCACGGCTTGCACACCCGGCCGCGGCGGGCTCGCCCGGACCCGCGCGGCGAGCTCTCCGGTCTGCCGGGTGAAGGCCTCGAGGCCGGCGAACAGCGCCGGATCCCAGGCCTGGACCAGCACCGCGGCCCCCCAGGTGGACGGTGCCTCGACCCGGCCGAAGCCGCCGAGGCCCTGGGTCAGCCCCTCGATCACGAGGGCGAGGCCCGTCCCCTTGTGGCCGTGGTCGAGCCCGCCCACCGGCAGGATCGCCCCGGGCGGGTCGGCCTCGACCGTCCGGGGATCGTCGCTCGCTCGGCCCTCCGCGTCGATCCACCAGGCCGCGGGCCCCCTGCGGCCCTCGCGGGCGAGGCGGGCGCTCATGGCATTGGTGGTGATCGAGGCGCTGATGTCGACGAGGATCGGGTCGGCCGGGGTCGGCAGGCCGACCGCGATCGGATCGGGGGTGAAGACGGCGCTGCGGCCGCCGTGCGGCGCGACCGTCGCCACCGACGGGTCGGAGGAGGCCACGAGCACCACCTGCCCGCGGGCGGTGGCACGCCGCAGGAACACGGCCAGGCAACCGATGTGGCCCGAGCGGCGGATCACGACGCTCGCCGTGCCGAGCCGCGCGGCGCGCTCGCAGGCGAGATCGACGGCCCTGGCGGTGAGCCAGAGGCCCGGCAGGTACTGCCCGTCCCAGAGCAGCGCGGCCGGTGCGTCGGCGAGGATCCGGGGCTCGCCCGTGCGGGCGAGCCGGCCCTTGCGGATCTCCTCGAGGTAGGGGACGAGCAGTGCCAGGCCGTGCGTGTCGTGGCCCAAGAGGTCGGCCTCGACCAGGAGCTCGGCCGTGACGGCCGCTTTCTCGGCATCGAGCCCGGCGGTGCGGAACAGCGCCTCGGCCAGGGCCACGAGGTCGGCGGGGCGAAAGCGCGGCACGATCGTCGAGGTCATCGCGGGTTCCCTTCTCCCCGGCCGCGTCGCTCCGCCCTCAACCACCCAGGACCGTAGCGGGCGGGGTGAAGGGCAGGCCGAGGTCGCGGGCCACCGCCTCGTAGACCAGCGCACCCTCGACCACGTTCAGCCCCTGGGCTAGGTGGGGATCGTCGAGGCAGGCACGCTTCCAGCCCTTGCCGGCGAGCGCCAGGACGAAGGGCAGCGTGGCGTTGTTGAGGGCGAAGGTCGAGGTGCGCGGGACGGCACCCGGCATGTTGGTGACGCAATAGTGGATGACGCCCTCTTCCACGTAGACCGGATCGGCGTGCGTGGTGGGCCGCGAGGTCTCGGCGCAGCCGCCCTGGTCGATCGCGATGTCGACGAACACCGAGCCGCGCCGCATCGCCTTGATCATCGAGCGGGTCACGAGCTTGGGGGCCGCCGCGCCGGGGATCAGCACCGCCCCGATCACGAGGTCGGCAGTGGTGACGTGGCGCTCGATGGCGTCCACCGTGGAATATTCGGTGTTGAGCATCGGGCCGAACTGCAGGTCGAGCTCGTAGAGCCGCTCGAGCGAGCGGTCGATCACGTAGACCTGGGCCTCGAGGCCCATCGCCATGCGGATCGCGTTGGTGCCGGCGACCCCGCCGCCCAGCACCACGACCTTGGCGGCGTGCACGCCCGGCACCCCGCCCAGGAGAATACCGGCGCCGCCCTGCATCTTCTCGAGATGATGGGCACCCACCTGGATGCTCATGCGACCGGCCACCTCGGACATGGGGGCGAGGAGCGGCAGGCGGCCGCGCCGGTCGGTCACGGTCTCGTAGGCGATCGCGACGCAGCCCGAAGCGAGGAGCCCCTCGGCCTGTGGCTTGTCGGCGGCGAGGTGGAGATAGGTGAAGAGCACCTGGCCCGGGCGCAGCCGCTTCCACTCCTGGGGCTGCGGCTCCTTGACCTTCACGATCATCTCGGCACGGCCGAAGACCTCCTCGGCGGTCGTGGCGATCTCCGCCCCGGCGGCC
>DAIOUO010000249.1:0-5299 GCA_036759485.1 Geminicoccaceae bacterium
GGCGATCTTCGCTCTCGTTTCGGAGAGCCGGGCCTGCGCCCTTCTCCTCTCCGCCCTCGTGCTCCTCGCGGCGGCATCGCTCCTCTGGCGCGGCGGGACGGTCGCCTTCCCGGACGAGCGGGACTATCTGGCCCTCGCCCGCAACCTGATCGAGAGCGGCACCTTCGGCCTCGAGGGGACCACTGCGACGGCCTATCGGCTGCCGGCCTACCCCGCCTTCCTGGCGGCGATCCTGGCGCTGCGGGACAGCGTGGCGCTCGTCCAGGCGGTCCAACTCGCGCTCTGGCTTCTGACCGGGCTGATCCTGCGGGCGACCGCCCGGGCCCGGGCCGGGCCCCGGGCCGGCCTTCTGGCCCTCCTTCTCTGGGGCGCCTATCCGCAAGGCCTGTTCCTCGCCACGACCCTCTACCCGCAAGCCCTCCTGGCCCCTCTCCTCGCGAGCTCGCTGGCGCTCGCCCTCGGTCGGGCGAGCCCGGGCCGGGCGGCACTCGCCGGCCTTCTGGGCGGGTCGGCGACGCTTCTGGTGGCCAACGCGTTCCCGGCCGTCGCGGTCCATCTCCTGGTCCAGGCGCTCCGGCTCGGGGGCGGGCGCCGGACCGCGGCCCTGGTTCTGGGCGGCGCGCTCCTCGCCCTGCCGCCCGCGCTCTGGACCGCCCGCAATCTGGCCGTTCTCGGAGCACCGGTCCTGACCACCAACAGCGGCGTCAACCTCCTGCTCGGCAATGCCCCCGGTGTGACCCCCGAGACCGGCCCGAGCCTCGATCTGACGCCCTACGAGCCCCTGACCCGCGGACTCTCCGAACTCGAGGCCGACCGGCTGTTCCGGGCGATCGCCCTCGACTGGATCCGCGCCCATCCGGCCGAGGCCGGGCTGCTCTATCTCGGCAAGCTCGGCCATTGGTGGGCGGCGAGCGACCGCCTCGCGACCACGGGCGAGGCCGGGAGCGGCCGCGCGCTCCTGGCCGCGGTCGGCTGGTACGGCCTTCTCGCGGCGGCCCTCGCGGGCACGCTCCTGGCCGCCCGGGCCGGCCGGCTCGACCGCGGGCTCTTGGCCGCCTCCTGGGCCGCCTGGCTCGCCACCGCCCTCGCCTACGCCCTCTTCTTCACGCGGGTGCGCTTCCGCATCCCCTTCGATGCCCTGCTCGTGCCGGTCGCCGCGATCGGCCTCGCCGCCGGACCGGGCGGCCGGCTCGGCCGGTGCCGGCGGGGGCCCGGATCGGCTCAGTAGGCGTTGCGGCAGCGCAGTGCGCGCAGCACGGTGAGGACGAGGATCTCGAGGTCGAGCCAGAGCGACCAGTTCTCGACATAGTAGAGGTCGTGCTCGAGCCGGGCGCGGGCCTTCTCGAGCGTGTCGACCTCGCCCCTGAGCCCGTGCACCTGGGCCCAGCCGGTGATGCCCGGGCGGACCCGGTGGCGGGCGAAATAGCCTTCGACCACCTCGTGATAATAACGGTCGCCGACCTTCATCTCGATCGGATGGGCCCGCGGCCCGACGATCGACATGTCGCCCTTGAGCACGTTCCAGAGCTGGGGCAGCTCGTCGATGCTCGAACGCCGCAGGAAGCGGCCGACCCGGGTGACGCGCGGATCGTCGCGCACCGTGCGGCGGGCCCCGCTCGGATCGCACTCCGTCGTCCGCATGGTGCGGAACTTGAGCATGGTGAAGACGCGGTTGTTGAAGCCGAAGCGTTCCTGGCGGAAGAAGACGGGCCCGGGGCTGTCGAGTTTGACGGCGATCGCGGCGAGCAACAGGAGCGGTGCGGTCAGCACGAGGGCGGTCGCGGCCAGGACGAGATCGGCCGCCCGCTTGACCCGCTGCTCGGCCATGCTGAGCGGCTGCGGCCAGACCAGGAGCGCCGGGAGTGGCCCGAAGGTGGTGGCACCGATCCGGGCGAGGCGCGGCTCGACCACCGGACAATAGAAGATATCGACCGGCAGTTCGCGGAGCTGGTCGAGGACCCGCATCTGCGGCTCGCTGCGGGCGCTCAGCGGCAGCACGAGGACCCCTTCCACGCCCTCCCGGCGCAGGCTCCGGCGCAGGGCGGCGAGCGACTGCGCGAGACCCGGACCGCCGCGCTCGACCTCGGCCGGGTCGAGCGGGTGGCGGGTCAGCCGCAGATGCGGCAGGGCCGGGGCGAGCAGGGCCTCGGCCACCGCGAGATGCGGCTCGGGGCCGACCAGGGCGACGCCCCGGCGGGCGATCCGGCCGGCCTCGGCGAGCCGGCGAAGGAGCCTCGGAAAGCCGAGCCGGAGGAGCAGGAGGGCGACCAGCCCGGTCGCGTACCAGCCGAGGAACCAGCCGCGGGAGAGCTCGCCGGCGGCGTGCAGCAGGAAGATCGCACCGAGCAGGAGCCCGACCGCGAGCGTCCAGGAGGTGAAGGCGAGCCGGGCCTGGGCCTCGAGGTCGAGCAGCCGGCGGCAGGAATAGGCCCCGACCGACCAGAGCCGTTGGACCAGGAGAAGGCCGCCCAGGACACCGTAACCGGCGTAGGTGAGCGCCAGGCCGCTGTCGGCGTAGCGGGCCTCGTAGAAGCCGAAGAAGACCAGGAGGGCCGCGCCGAGCGCAACGAGCGCGTCGGCCGCCGCCAGGAGGGCGCCCAGGAACTCCGCCGAGACCATCCGGCGGGAGGGGGCGAGCGCCGGCCCGCCGACCGCCTCGAGGGCCGCCGGCGTCGGCGCGACGGTGGGCGAGAGTTCGCGGGCCGCCGACTCCACCCGAAGCTCGCCGGCCTCCGGGACGAGCAGCGCGGACGCCGAATCGCTCACCGCCGAAGTTCCTTTCGAACTTCTTGGATATACCTACGGTAGATTATACTCCGACTGTCGTGTCCCATACACCTTTTCGCCTTCGAAGCGCAATCGAGCAGTCCAGCCGCTGCCCTCCTGTGTGCAGATCTTGCAGCGGCACATTGACCCGTTCAGCCGTCATCCACATGCTGCGACACCGGGGTGCCGCCCGGTCGGCACCCCCACGGATGCACGAGGAAACGCCCTTGCCGACCATCCTGGGGACCCGGGTCGACGCCGTGGGGCTGGCCGAGGCCGCCGAGCGCATCCTCGGCTGGGCCGAGGCGGGCGAACGTCGCAAGGTGGCGGCCGCCAACGTCCACATGCTGGTCGAGGCCCGCGACGACCCGGCCCTGGCCGCGGCCCTCGCCGGCTTCGACCTCGTCACCCCCGACGGCATGCCGCTCGTCTGGCGGCTGCGCCGGCTCGGCCATCGCGGTCAGGAGCGGGTCTACGGGCCCGACCTCGTGCTCGAGGTCTGCGCCCGGGCGGCCGCCCGTGGCGTGCCGGTGGGGCTCTTCGGCGGCAGCCCGGCGGCCCTCGAGGGCAGCCGGCGCGAACTCCTGCGCCGGTTCCCGAACCTCGCGATCGTCTGGGCCTCGAGCCCGCCGATCCGTCCGGCCCGGGTCGAGGACGAGGAGACGCTCGCCGCGATCCGCGCGTCGGGGGCACGGATCCTCTTCGTGGCGCTGGGATGCCCGAAGCAGGAGCACTGGCTGGCGCTCAACGCCCCGTACCTGCCGATGGTGCTGATCGCGGTCGGCGCCGCGATCGACTTCCTCGCCGGGCGGGTTCCCCAGGCCCCGCCCTGGCTGCAGCGGGTGGGGCTCGAATGGGCCTTCCGCCTGCTCGTCGACCCGCGCCGGCTCTGGCGGCGCTACGCCTACACCAACACGCGCTTCCTCTCGGAGCTGCTGCTCGGTCGGCTGTGAACCGCCCGCCGCCCGGCGCTCTTCTCGCCCGCGCGCGAGCGCGGCAGAACGGCGACGGGCAGTGTCGAGGGGGTGGCGATGGCCGGCAGGCTCGAAGGCAGGGTGGCGCTCGTCATGGGGGCCGGGTCGTCCGGCCCGGGCTGGGGCAACGGCAAGGCGACCGCGGTCCTGATGGCCCGCGAGGGCGCCACCGTGGTGGCGGTCGACAACCGGCCCGAGGCGGCCGAGGAGACGGCGGCGATCATCCGAAGCGAGGGCCGTCGCGGCGAGGCGGCGGTCTGCGACGTGACACAGGGGGCCCAGATCGCCCGCCTGGTCGAGGAGGTCACGGCCCGCCACGGCCGGATCGACGTGCTGCACAACAATGTCGGGATCGCCGTGATGGGCGGGCCCGTCGAGCTCGACGAGGCCGAGTGGCAACGCGTCTTGGACGTCAATCTCAAGAGCGTCTTCCTCGCCTGCAAGCACGTCATCCCGGTCATGCTGCGGCAGGGCAAGGGAGCGATCGTCAACGTGAGTTCGTTGGCGGCGATCCGCTACATGTATCCTTATGCGAGCTATTACGCCTCCAAGGCGGCGATCAACCAGATGAGCGCGGGTCTGGCGCTGCAATACGCCCGCCACGGGATCCGAGTGAACGTGATCATGCCGGGTCTCATGGACACGCCCATGATCTACGGCCAGATCTCGGTGCGCTACCGGAGCAAGGAAGAGATGGTGGCGGCGCGCAACGCCATCTGCCCGACCGGGCGGATGGGCACGGCCTGGGACGTCGCCAAGGCCGCGGTGTTCCTGGCCTCCGACGACGCGGCCTACATCACGGGCCACTGCCTGCCGGTGGACGGCGGCCTCTCCCTGCAGGTCGCCCCGGAGCTCTGAGCGCCGCCCCCGACCCGCCCGGCCTCAGAACGGCGGCGCCGCACCGGCCAGCAGACGGCCGCGGAACGAGCCCGCCCGCGTGGGGAACGGCCCGAGCGGGTCGGCCGAGCCCGGTCCCCGCGCCGGTGGGTCGATCGGCGACCTGGAGCCGCGCGGGAACGACGTGGCCGGGCGGCCGTCGGCGCTCCGCACCGACGCCGGTTGGCAGCGCACGGCCCGCGCGCCGGCCTCGGGTTCCGCCTGCCGCCGCGGCGCTTCTTCGCGTCGGGGCTCGACGGCGCCTTCGGGAGCCCGGCCCGTACGCTCGGGAGCCGTCTGCCGGGCCGACGCGGCCTCGGCCCGGGTTCGCTCGCGGCGGAGTTTGGCCGCGAGCCACTCGAGCCGCTCCGGATTGAGGTCGGGGCGATCGATCGGCTGCGGGCGGAGCCGGTAGAGCTGGCGCAGGTCGCGCTCGGCGGCCGTGCGCTCCTTCTCGAGCCGAGCCCGCAGACGGCAGAGCACGGCCAGCGCGCGCACCGTCGCCGCACTCGGTCCCTCGGCGAGAAGGTCGCGCAACAGACGCTCCTCCACGGCGGCGAGCGCGCCCTGACGCCAGAGCGCGACGACGAGGCCATCGACGGCGGTGCGTTCCGGCTCGTCACAGGGCTCGAGGCGGGCGTGCCAGCCGTGGCGCAGGCGGGCGAGGGCGGCGCGGTCGGCCG
>DAIOUO010000250.1:0-5287 GCA_036759485.1 Geminicoccaceae bacterium
CGCGATCTCCTGCTGCCCGGGCTCGAGCGCAGCGCGCCGATCGAGCCCGCGGCCGGCCCGGGGCTCGACGGACGGACCGGTGGCGGGGCCGACTTCGCCGGGCTCGACGCGTTCGCGGGCGGCGTGTTCCAGGTCCTCGGCGTGCTCGGGCCGCAGAATGCGACGACGGTGACGTCGACCGTCGATGCCGGCACACCCTACTCCGCCCCGCCGCCCGAACTACCCCGCATCACGCTCGCCGCCGCGCGCGAGGCCACCCTGCAGCAACCGGAACTCGTGCCGGCGGCGCGCGATTTCGGCACGACCCTGGTCCTGTCGCCGCTCGTCGACGGTGCCGATCTCTTCGCCGGACCGGCCTTCGCGAGCCTCGGCCTCGCGCTGTTCGGAGATCCCGGCGCGCTGACCGTCGAGCAGCGTCTACCCTATCTCGACCTCACCGTGATCGATGCCGGCGCCGCCTTCCGCAGTATGCTCGGCGCCTACGTGATCGGCGTCGACGGCTCGATCCTGTCGCCCACGGTGGTGACGGCCGATACCGGCGCAGTGCCCACCGGGACGAGCGTTCGGCTCGATCCGACCGGCCTGGGACTGCGGCCGGGCGAGACGCTCGGCCTCTTCCTCTTGGCGGACGGTGCTCGTCTGAACCCGGCACTCGGCGCGGCGGTCGCTCCGGTCCTGGCCTTTCGCGAGACCGTCCCGGGCGGGCTCGTGCCCGGTGAGGCGGATGTCGCCGATGTCGGGCTCGAGCTCGTTCTGGTCGACGGCAAGCGCAGCGTTCCGCTCGTGGGCGAGCTCTGGCACACCGCGGCGCACGTGGCGGGGCTGCCACTCGGCGACGGCACGGTCGGCACGCGCGGCCTCAATCGCGACGATCCGGGCCCGGACCTACCCCGGGCGGCCGACGGTGGGCCGATCACCCAGCACCATCTCCTCGGCCTGGCCGGCCCCGACCGGCTGCGCATCGCCTTCGAGGACAGCCCGCTCGGCGAGGGGGACCGGGACTTCCAGGACCTCGTCCTCGAGCTCGCGCTGCCGCCGGCCGTGGCGGTGGCGGCGAGCCAGGGAGCGTTCCGCTTCGGCCTGGCCTTTGCCAGCCCGACCGGCACGCTCGACGGGCTCGAGGTCGCGCTCGAGGCCGGTGGCACCGGGGCGCGGCTCGTGCTGGGCCCGGGCCTGGCGCTGGCGGCCGACGCCACCGTTCTGATCGCGGGGGCGGCAAGCGGTGTGCAGCTCGTGGCTGACGAGGGCCGGGTGCTGCGCTTTTCGGCCGATGTCCCGGTGGCGGCCGGCACCTTCGCCGCGATCGCCGACGGCCTGGCGCTGAGTGGCGACGGCGGACCTTTGGCCGCAGGGACCCACGTCATCCGGCTCGAGGCGTTCGAGGCCGGCGCGGAGGTGGCGCAGTTGCCGCTGCGGTTCGTGGTGCCCGAGGCACCGCTCGTGGGATCGCCCGAGAGCGACGACCGGATCACCGCGAGCAGAGGGAACGATGCGCTGTTCGGGCTCGGCGGCGACGATCGGCTCGAAGGCGGCCGGGGCGACGACGTGCTGATCGGAGGCCCGGGCAGCGACGTCCTGGTCGGGGGCCGCGGCGCCGACCTGGTGCGGCTCGGCGTGGTGACGCCGCTGGATGCGGTCGTGCAGCCGGACGGGCCCGACCTCTTCGCCGACTTCCGGGTGGGCGACGGCGATCTGATCGACCTCGCCCCGCTCCTCGAGGGGATCGGTTTCGCTCCGGCCCGCGCCGACGGCTTCGTGCGCTTCGTGCGCGACGGGTCGGCAGAGGCGGTGGAGATCCAGATCGACCCCACGGGCCTGGGCGGAGCGGGCGGCTGGCACACCGCGCTGATCGTCGCCGGGACCATCGATACCGGGCTCGTCGCCGGGCGCACGCTGCTCGAGGTCTGAAGCCGGCGCCCGGCCGGCTCACTCGACCGTGACGCTCTTCGCGAGATTGCGCGGCTGGTCGACGTCGGTCCCCTTGGCGACGGCCGTATGGTAGGCGAGGAGCTGGACGGGCACGGCGTAGAGCAGCGGTGCGACGAACGGGTCGACCGCCGGCATCTCGATCGTCCGCCAGGCGAAATCGCCGAGCCGGTCGATCCCGGCACGGTCGGAAAGGAGCACGACCCGGCCGCCCCGAGCACGTACCTCCTGCAGGTTCGAGGCGGTCTTGTCGAAGAGCTCGTCGGACGGGCAGACGACGATCACCGGCACGTCTTCGGCCACGAGCGCGATGGGCCCGTGCTTGAGCTCGCCCGCGGCGTAGCCCTCGGCATGGATGTAGCTGATCTCCTTGAGCTTGAGGGCCCCCTCGAGAGCGATCGGGTACATCGGGCCGCGGCCGATGTAGAGGACGTCGCGGGCGCCGGCGATCTCCTCGGCGATGGCTTCGATGGCCCTGCCCTGCTCCAGCACCTGGAGCATGCGCGACGGCACCTCGTCCAGAGCCTGGGCGAGGCCGGCTTCCCGCTCGGCCGGCAGGAGCCCGCGGGCCCGCGCCGTGCCGATCGCGAGACAGGCGAGGGTCGCGAGCTGCGTGGTGAAGGCTTTGGTCGAGGCGACGCCGATCTCGGGACCGGCGAGCGTGCGCAGCGTCGCGTGGCATTCGCGGGCGAGCGTGCTCTCGGGCACGTTGACCACCGCGAGCGTCGGGT
Source organism: Geminicoccaceae bacterium (assembly GCA_036759485.1). GTDB lineage: Bacteria > Pseudomonadota > Alphaproteobacteria > Geminicoccales > Geminicoccaceae > JANXAZ01. Next base: position 2,658 of record DAIOUO010000250.1, read on the forward strand.
GGCCCGCCGCCTTGACGTGGCGCATGGCGGCGAGCGTGTCGGCGGTCTCACCCGATTGCGAGACGAAGAGGCCCGCCTCGCCGGGGACGAGCGGCCAGTCGCGATAGCGGAACTCGGAGGCGATGTCCCAGTCGACCGGCAGGCGGGCGAGCTTCTCGAACCAATACTTGCCGACGAGGCCGGCATAGGCCGCGGTGCCGCAGGCGCAGATCAACAGGCGCGGCACGGTGGCCGGATCGAAGGGCAGCTCGGGCAGGCGGATCCGATGGGTGGCCGGGTCCGCGAAGGAGCGCAGCGTGTCGCCGATCACCGCCGGCTGTTCGACGATCTCCTTCTCCATGAAGTGGCGGTGATTGCCCTTGCCGATGAGCGCACCGGAAAGTGCGGTCTGCAGGATCGGTCGCTCGACCGGCCGGTCGTCGGGCCCGAAGATCCGGGCGCCGGCGCTGCCGATCACCGCGACGTCGCCGTCCTCGAGGTACTGGATCCGGCGGGTGAGGGGAGCGAGGGCGAGGGCGTCGGAGCCGATGTACATCTCGCCGTCGCCGTAGCCGATGGCGAGCGGCGCACCTCTGCGGGCGGCGACGATCAGGTCCTCGCGGCCACGGAAGAGGAGGGCGAGCGCGAAGGCGCCGGTGAGCCTGCGGATAGCGGCGCGCGCCGCCTCCTCGGGTGCGAGGCCACGGCGGATCAGCTCGACCACCAGGTGCGGCACCACCTCCGTGTCGGTCTGGCTGGCGAACCGGTGGCCCTTGGCGACGAGCTCGGCGCGGAGTTCGGCGAAGTTCTCGATGATGCCGTTGTGGACGATCGCGACCCCGTCGACCAGGTGCGGATGCGCATTGTCCTCGGTGGGTGCGCCGTGGGTCGCCCAGCGCGTATGGCCGATGCCGGTCGTGCCCGGAAGCGGGTCCTCGGCGAGCCGAGCGGCGAGCCGGTCGAGTTTGCCGGAAGCGCGCCGGCGCTCGATCCGACCGTCGACGAGGGTGGCGATGCCGGCACTGTCGTAGCCGCGATATTCGAGCCGGCGCAGCGCGTCGAGGAGCAAGGGGGCGGCCGGCTGGCGGCCGATGACGCCGACGATCCCGCACATCTTCCGCTCGTTTCCCGCACCACGAACGCCCGGAAGAGCTTAGCGTGGCCGCGCGACGACCGCGAGCGATCGGACAGGCCGCGGCGGTGGGATCGTATCGGTGTGTCGCTCGATCGCCGGGATCGCAGGCCTCGAGCGGAAGGGAAGAGCGGACGGGTCCACGGACGGCCGCCGGGTCGACCGGCCGTCCGCCGCGGGTGACGAAGAGATCGCCGTGGCGAGCGAGCTCCATCGCGACGGCCAGGACCGCGGGCAAGAGCGCGCGCCGAGCGGGCTCCCAGGCGAGTGCGCGGGCGAGCTCGGAGGGCCACAGCCTCGCCCCGAGCCGGCGCGCTTCGAGCGAGGCGAAGATCGTTCGGGCGATCGTCTCCGGATCGCCTAGAGACGCGCCGTTGCCCGGGGGCGACGGGCTGCTATGTTGGCGGCGAGAAAGAGTGCGTCGGATCTGCGGGAGCCATGGACGGGACGCGGGCGATCGGTGGGACCTTGCTCGTCCTGGTATTGGGGGCCCTCTGGGTCAAGGCGAACGTGGCCGGGGTCTTGGCCCCCCTGGCCCGCTGGTTGCCGTTTTGAACGCGCCGCGGCCGAACTCGCGGCGGATCGGCGGGGCGAGCGCTCCGGCCACCGGAGCCCGGCCGTTCGTCTCCGGAGCGCGGCGGGCCCGGATCCCGAAGGTCTTCGCGGCCCTGTTCCTCTGGCCGCTGCTGATCCGGCTGTTGGGCTTCGACGGTCTGCCGGCGCTCGCGATCGCGGTTGGAATCGGGCTCTTCTGGCTCGCTTCGACCCTCATCGAGCGCGGGTTCGCAGCCGAAGCGGAACGCGCGGGGCGCCGGCTCGCGCAGGCCCCGAGGCTGCCGGCCAAGCTCGTGGGTTCCATCGCCGCGGCGGCCGCGGCCGCGACCATCGGTCTGTTCGCCACCCCCGGCGGGCCGCTCCTCGCGGCTGTCTATGCCGGCCTCACGTTCCTCGGGTGCAGGCTCGCCTACGGCAGCGATCCGACGACCGACCGCGACGCGGTGGCCGAGGCCGCCGGCCGGGCGGGCATGAAGCCGGCCGAGGTGTTGGCCACACTCGAGGAAGCGAACGCCAAGATCCGCGGAATCGAGGAGGCCGCGGCTCGCCTGCACTCGCGCGAGCTGGCCGAGCGGGTCGGCCGGATCGCGAGCGCGGCGCGCAGGGTGCTGGCGCAGATCGAGAAGGACCCGCGGGACATCGCCCGGGCCCGGCGCTTCCTCGCGACTTATCTCGACGGCACGCGCGACGTGATCACCAAGTTCGGCGAGCAGCAGCACGAGGTGACCGACACCCCGCTCGCCGACAATTTCCGCCGGGTCCTCGGGACGATCGAGCAGGTCTTCGAGGAGCAGGTGGAAGTCCTCAAGCGCGACGACCGCCTGGATCTCGAGGTCCAACTCGAGGTGCTGGAGACCCAGCTCCGGCGCGAAGGTGTGCATTGAGGGGAGCCGGACGGTCCGAGAAGCGCGGCCGCACCGAACGAGGACGGGTCGAGGAGAGGGAGAGACGCGATGAGCAGCAC
>DAIOUO010000251.1:0-5282 GCA_036759485.1 Geminicoccaceae bacterium
GCGACGAACTCGTTCCACTTGCGGACCATGTAGCGGTCCTCCTCCATCACGGTGTTCCACACCGCCACCTTGCCCATCCGCTCGTAGAAGGAGCCGCCGTCGCGGACCTCGCCGGGCTGGGCGATCTTCTCGCCGGTGGGGCTGACGATCGGGCCCTTGCAGGGCTTGCCCTCCATCCAATAGCCCCATTCGTCCTCGGTCATGTATTGCTTCGCGGTCTCGAGCACCGCCGTGTAGTAGCCTTGGCGGTTGAGGAAGGCGCCGACCCACCCGGACAGATACCAGTTGATGAACTCGTAGCAGGGGTCGACGAGCTTGGGATCGAGTTTGGAGGAGATGCCGAGGCCGCCGGCCCAGGCCCGATAACCCTCCTTCAGGGGCTGGTACACGCAGGGTATGCCCATCTGCCGGACCTTGGTCACCGCCGGTGACCACATGGACTGGATGACCACCTCGCCCGAGGCCATCAGGTTGACGCTCTCGTTGAACTCCTTCCAGAGCGCGCGGAACTGGCCGGCCTTCTTGAGCTCGATCAGGAAGGCGATCGTCTTGTCGATCTCCTCCTTGGTCATGTCGCCCATGTCGCGGTATTTCACCCGGCCGGTGGCCTGGCAGACCATGGCGGCGTCCATGATGCCGATCGAGGGGATGTTGAGGATCGAGGCCTTGCCCTTGAACTCGGGGTTGGCGAGCTCCGCCCAGCTCTCGATCGGCCGCTTGATCAGGTCCGGCCGGATGCCGAGCGTGTCGGCGTTGTAGATCGTCGGCACCAGCGTCATGTAGTCTGTCGGCCCGTCCGCGAACTCCTTGGGGTCGATCTCCTGCTTGACGTAGGAGACCTTGATGGGCGCTATGCCGATCCGGGAGGTGGGCGTGCCGTCCGGGAGCTTTCCCTGGGTGAAGATCGGCACGATCTTGTCGTAGAGCTTGATCCGCTTGACGTTCATCCCGCGCAGATTGCCGGACGGGACGATCTTCTTGAGCATCCAATATTCGGAATCGAGCAGATCGAAGCTGGTCGGCTGGGTCACGGCGCGCCGCACGACGTCGTCGGAGACGAGCGTCGTGATCTGGAGATCGAAGCCCAGGTCCTGCTTGCAGCGCTCCGCGATCTCGTTGAAGGCGTTGACGCCCGTCCCGGCGAGGCGGAGCGTGACCGGCGTCCGGGTGAAGCCGAAGGGTGCGGGGAAGCTCGAGGCGGCGGCCGCTGCGGCACCGACCGCAGTCCCGCGCAGGAGCTCGCGTCGGCTGAGACCTCCGGTCCGGATCAAAGTGCGGTAGCGGGTTCCCCTCATGGGCTCCTCCTTCGGGGCTCGTGGTGCACTCAGTGCAGGGCGTGCAGGTCCGAGGGTGCGATGGCGAGCGGCACGGTCTCGCCCGGGGCGACGGGCCGAGCGTCGAAGACGCGCTCGGGGACGGTGGCGAGCAGCTCGACCCCGCGCTCGAGGGCGAGGCGAATCTCGACCGAGGCACCCTGGTAGACGACCAGGATCACCCGCCCCTCGAGGCCGATCTCGCCCGCTGCGGCGGGCTCGAGGCGAATGCGGTCGCTGCGCACCGCGACCTCGCCGCCGCGGCCGAACACCGCACCGTCGAGCACGTTGTGGCCGCCGATGAAGCGGGCGGTGAAGGCGTTGGCCGGGCGATTGAAGACCTCGCGGGCGGGTCCCGCCTGGGCGATCCGCCCCTCGCTCATGACGACGACGAGATCGGCCAGCGCGAGGGCCTCGTCCTGGCTGTGGGTGACGTGGACGAAGGTGAGGCCGAGCTCCTTCTGCAGCCGCTTGAGCTCCTCGCGGACGCGCAGGCGCAGGAACGGGTCGAGCGCGGAGAGCGGCTCGTCGAGCAGCAGGACCTCTGGGTTGGTGATGAGCGCGCGGGCGAGCGCCACCCGCTGCTGCTGGCCGCCCGAGAGCTGGGCGGGCAGGCGGTCGGCACAGGCCGCCATGTGCAGCCGCTTGAGCATGGCCATGGCGCGCTCGCGCCGCTCGGCCTTGTCGACGCCGCGCATGTGGAGCGGGAAGGCGACGTTGTCGACGCAGCTCAGATGCGGGAAGAGGGCATAGGACTGGAACATCATGGCGGTCCCGCGGCGGCCCGGCGGCAGCTCGTTGACGATCCGATCGCCGATCAGGATGTCGCCGCCCGACAGCCGCTCGTGGCCGGCGATCATCCGCAGCGTGGAAGTCTTGCCGCAACCCGACGGGCCCAACAGGCAACAATAGGCACCGTCGGGGATCGCGAGGCTCACGGCGTCGACCGCGAGCGTCGACCCGTAGCGCTTGGTGACCCCGACGAGTTCGACCGATGCCATCGCCCGACCGTCCCTCGGGCCGCCCCCGCGACCCGTCGGTCCCTCGGTGTGCAACGACCGTGCCAACCTCGGCACGGCACCCGAGGCCCGTTTTCGCGCCAGCCTCCCTGTCGCCGAGCGGGGCGAGCCGCCGCCCTCCTTGGCGCTCGATCGGGCAGCGACTGCCCGAGCAGAAGGCAAGCCGGGACCTCCGTCAAGCGTGCGGAACCGGCTTGCAAGGCGGCCGGGGCGTGCCTATCGCCGCCCGCGACGCCGGAAGATCGGGAGAGCCCGCCCGTGCCGAGCCGCCCGCTCCGTGCCCGCAGGACGCGCGCCGCGATCGTCGAGGCCTGCCGTTGGCTGGTCGAGGCGGGGCTCGTGCAGGGCACTTCGGGCAATGTGAGCGTGCGCCATCGGGGCACGATGCTGATCACGCCCTCGGGCGTGCCCTACGAGCGGATGAGCCCCGAGGACGTGGTCGCGGTTCCGCTCGAGGGCGACGGAAGCCGATTCGAGGCGCGCGGCGGCAACGTGCCCTCCTCGGAATGGCGGTTCCATTTCGACATCTTGAGGGCGCGGCCGGAAGTGGGGGCGGTGGTCCACACCCACAGTCCCTACGCCACGGCCTTCGCCATCTGCCGCGAGGAGCTCCCCGCGGCGCACTACATGATCGCCGCTGCGGGCGGTCCCACGATCCGGGTCGCGGACTACGCCACTTTCGGCACGCAGGCGCTCTCGGACGCGGCCCTCGCCGCCCTCGAGGGCCGGGGGGCGTGTCTGTTGGCCAATCACGGGGTGATCGCGACCGGGCCCACGCTCGAGCGGGCGCTCTGGCTCGCGCAGGAGGTCGAGGTGCTGGCGCGCCAGTACGCGATCGCGCGGACGATCGGCAGGCCCGTGATCCTGGACGAGGCGGAGATCGCGCGCGTGGTGGAGAAGTTCCGAGGGTACGGGCCGAAGCGGGCGTGAGCGCCGGAGGAAGGATCGGGCTCGAAAGGCGCTTGCGCCGAGACGGCCGAAAGTGCGACCGTATGGGAGCCTCTGGATCGACGTGCGTAGGGACCGGCATGGGAGAGCGGCTCGCCAATCCACCCCTCGTTCCTCGTTGAAGCGCTCGTCGAGTTCCGGTTCGACCCGGCGAGTTGGGATCGGACCATCCCTGGACCTCTTTACGAGGCGATCACGAACGATTTTCCCGAGCGCGTCGAAGTTCGCCCCCCGGCCATCGTGCTGGGCCAGCCTATCGGCGAAGGTATCCAGGCTCCACCGCCCATAGGGGTACCGGAGCGACTGCAGTTCGAGCGACAAGATGGAACAGCTGTGGTGCAGGTGGGTCCGGGCATTCTGGTCGTCAACCATTTGCGACCCTATCCAACGTGGAACGATTTCCGAAAACTCGTTGTTAAGATCTGCAATCAATATGAAGAAACGATCGGGAAGCTGAAACTCAAACCGATCGGGATACGATACATCGACCATGTTCCGCTGGATTGGCTCACGCTGCCTCGCGACGTTCCGGTGATGGCTCCTGTCGAGCGGGTCTTCGGTTTGAAGGCGACCGCTTTCTTTCAGAGATTCGATCTCGCTCACTCCGAAAACGGCGGGACACTCGTGCACCAGTGCGGAACCATTGCCGTTTCTGGCAAGAGCACGCTCGTGATCGATCTCGACTTGTACTCTAGTTCCGTAAGTCACATTGAACGTGACGAAGACCTCTTTTGTCGGATCGATGGAGCACACGACGTCGTCGAACGGGCATTTGCCAATTCCATGTCCAACGACTTGTACGAACGGTTCAAGGGAGGGGGCACGTGCCGGACGCGGTTGCTGGGAGAGACTGGACCTCCGAATATCGGCCGAGCGGACGGGACCGTTCGAAACAAGACCCGGTCGTTTATCCCATTCCGAGGCTCGGCCGATCCAGCACGAGCGTGCACGCGCGCAGCGTGACGCCGATCGTCGGAAGCGCCGTGAACGAGCTTCCGGGCGCGAGCGAAGTCGAAGCCGTCCAGGCCGAGTGGAAGCGAACAGCCGACCCGGCGTTTCAACCTGCCCGGACCGAACTCGGGAAACTCCTGCGCGAGCTTCGTCGGGTATCATTGGCAGCCAATCCTCGGCTTTTGAGTTGGGCCGAGATCGAGCAGGAGATGGACGCCGTCCGGGGACGCAGCCGACCGTCGTGAGGCGACGCATCTATCTCGATTCGAGTGTCCTCATCGCTATTGTCGAGGGCGAACCCGAGATCGCGCGGTGCGCTCTCGACGTTCTCGACGATCCGAACGATCCGGTCGACATCATCTCGAGCGAAGCGGTTCGACTCGAGGTTCTTCCTGCCCGCTTGGGCGATCCGAAAAAAGCAGAGCAAACGTCGAAAATCGATGCACTGTTCTGTAGAGCAGCGGCCGTGGTCGCAACGTTCGATGCTCCCGTTTGGCAGAGAGCGATCGAAGAAGCGAAAACGTATCAAATGCAGGCGCCGGACGCGCTCCACGTCGCGGCCGCACTCTCGGCCGAGGCGGACGAGCTGTTGACCGCGGAAGGCCCACGATAGTCCATCTGTCGGACGGAATCGCTGAGCGTGCGTTCCCTGCGCAGGGCGCAGTGAGCCCCCTCGACCGCCGCGATCGCGCCGCCGTGGCGAGCCCTCGCTCGCGCTCGAGCCGGGCGAGATCGATCAGCGGGATGGTCATCGCATCCTCTTTCCGACCTCCCCTTCGCCTCACGCGCGTGGAGGACGTAGCGAGGATCGTGCCGGGAAGGTGGCCGGATGCGGACCGAAACGCTGTCGGGTCGGCGATTTGGCGCCCGGGCACGCTTCGGCATCCTGAAGGCGGTCCCCCCCTCGCCGGTGAGCACCCTTTCGGTTCGCTGCAACCGCGGCCCGAGGAACCCGCCCGGGTCGGGTCGGTTGCGAGGCGAAAGGACCGAGGCGGGTCGGATCGAGCCTCGGGTCGGCTGTCGCCGACCGCGGCATCGCGCCGGTCGACGG
>DAIOUO010000252.1:0-279 GCA_036759485.1 Geminicoccaceae bacterium
GTCCAGGCGACGTGCGCCAGGACCACGAGCAGCGGCAGGATCACGGCGAGGGCGGTCGGGTTCGGCAAGGTTTCCACCCGTGGGTTCGGACAGAGCGGGGGCGAACGGTCCGGGTCGGCAGGGTCGCGGCGGGCTCGCCCATCGGCCCGGTTCGACCGTCGAGGTCGACCCACCCGGAAGTCGAGCGCGCGGGTCCGGCCGCCCGAGCAGGGCGACCGATTGGTTAAGGCCGGCGAGCGCTCGACAGCGCGGTGGCACGGAGATCCCGCCGGCCTTAAC
>DAIOUO010000252.1:289-5267 GCA_036759485.1 Geminicoccaceae bacterium
GTCGCGGCTACGCCACGACCCGGCCGACGGCTCGGTCCCGCGGTCAACCGCCGAGCGCGGTGGTGATCGCGTTGAAGGTGTCGGTGAGCGCACCCTCGAGGGCCGTGAGAGCCCCGATGATCGCGACCGAGATGAGCGCCGCGATCAGTCCGTACTCGATCGCCGTGGCACCGCGCTCGTCGCGGACGAAACGTTCGAAGAAGGTCATGAGCCGAACACTCCCAGCGAGAAAGACCCCATCGCCGGGCACTCTGCGCCCCGGACCTTAAGAAAGCGTGAAGCCCGCGGTCCCGCCCCGGGTGTCGGTATCGGGATGTGGCGGGGGGACGGGGGCGGCCAGCGAAAGGTCGCACCCGCGTCGGGATTGCACGGGCGCGCCGCCGCCGCCTAGAAGGGACCCAGTCGACCCAAGAGGCCGGAGATCCTGCCCGTGACCGACGTCGTCATCGTCGCCGCCGCCCGCACCCCGATCGGCTCCTTCAACGGCGCGCTCGCGAGCCTGCCGGCGCACGCCCTCGGCAAGACCGCGATCCAGGCGGCCCTCGAGCGCGCCAAGGTCGAACCGGGCGAGGTCTCGGAGGTCATCATGGGCCAGATCCTGACCGCCGGGCAGGGCCAGAACCCGGCCCGCCAGGCCTCGATCAACGCCGGCATCCCGGTCGAGGTGCCGGCTTATGGTGTGAACATTCTCTGCGGCTCGGGGCTCAAGTCGGTCGCCCTCGCTTACCAAGCGATCAAGAACGGCGATTCCGCGATCGTGGTGGCCGGCGGTCAGGAGAGCATGAGCCGTGCCCCGCACGTGGCGCATCTGCGCGACGGCACCAAGATGGGCTCCGTCGAGTTCCTCGACTCGATGCTCAAGGACGGGCTCTGGGACGCCTTCCACGGCTACCACATGGGCAACACCGCCGAGAACGTCGCCCAGAAGTGGCAGATCACCCGCGAGGATCAGGACCGCTTCGCCGTCGCCTCGCAGAACAAGGCCGAAGCGGCGATCAAGGCCGGCCGCTTCAAGGACGAAATCGTTCCGGTCACGGTTCCGAGCCGCAAGGGCGACATCGTCGTCGAGAACGACGAATATCCGCGCTTCGGCACCACCCTCGAGGCGGTCCAGAAGCTCAAGCCCGCCTTCGCCAAGGACGGCACGGTGACGGCCGGCAACGCCTCCGGTATCAACGACGGTGCAGCCGCCCTCGTCGTGATGAGCGCGCAGGAGGCCGCCCGCCGCGGCCTCGAGCCCCTGGCCCGGATCGTCTCCTGGGCGCAGGCCGGGGTCGATCCCGCGGTCATGGGCACCGGCCCCATCCCGGCCTCGCGCAAGGCGCTCGAGAAGGCCGGCTGGAAGGTCGAGGATCTCGACCTGATCGAGGCCAACGAGGCGTTCGCCGCCCAGGCGATCGCGGTCAACCGCGACCTCGGCTGGGACACCACCAAAGTCAACGTCAACGGCGGGGCGATCGCCCTCGGCCACCCGATCGGCGCCTCGGGCGCCCGGATCCTCACGACCCTGCTCTACGAGATGAAGCGACGCGACGCCAAGAAGGGCCTCGCCACGCTGTGCATCGGCGGCGGGATGGGCATCGCCATGTGCGTGGCGCGCGACTGACGCCGCGCCGGCCGCGCCCGGCCCGACCGGGCGGGGCCGGCCGCGTCTTCGGAGGCTCTCGAGACGAAGATGGACGGGGAGGAAAGCCCATGGGACGCGTCGCATTGGTCACGGGCGGCACCCGCGGCATCGGCGCCGCCGTCTCGCTCGCCCTCAAGGCCGCCGGCCACCGGGTGGCGGCGACCTACGCCGGCAACGACGAGGCGGCCGCGCGCTTCCGCGCCGAGAGCGGCATCGCGGTCTACAAGTGGAGCGTGGCGGACTACGAGGCCTGCGTGGCCGGCGTCGAACGGGTCCAGGCCGAGCTCGGGCCGATCGAGATCCTGGTCAACAATGCCGGGATCACCCGCGACGCTCCCTTCCACCGCATGACCCGCGAGCAGTGGGACGAGGTGATCCGCACCAATCTCGACGGGCTGTTCAACATGACCCGTCCGATCTGGCCGGGTATGCGCGAGCGGAAGTTCGGGCGGATCGTCAACATTTCCTCGATCAACGGCCAGAAAGGCCAGTTCGGCCAGGTCAATTATTCGGCATCGAAAGCGGGGGACCTCGGCTTCACCAAGGCGCTCGCGCAGGAGGGCGCCAAGTTCGGGATCACGGTCAACGCGGTGTGCCCGGGCTACATCGAGACCGACATGGTCCGCGCCGTCGACCCCAAGATCATCGCCGAGAAGATCGTGCCGCAGATCCCGGTCGGCCGGCTCGGCACCGCCGAAGAGATCGCCCGCTGCGTGCTCTTCCTGGTGAGCGACGAGGCCGGCTTCATCACCGGCTCGACGATCTCGGCCAATGGCGGGATGTACATGATCTGAGCGGCCCGCCCCGGCCCGGCCGGACCCGGCCGCTCCTGTAGCCGGCACGCAGCCGCCGGGGGCGGTCCTCAGGCGGCGAGGCCGAGCGGGCGGGCGGCGTCGCGCACCGCCCGCTCGAGGGCACGCGGCGCATCCGCCGGCCGGGCGAGCCGACCGCAGACCGCGGCAACGGGCAACAGCAGCGGTCCTCCCTCCACCTTGAGCGGCAATGCCAGCTCCTCCCGCAGGCGCCGGGCGAGACCCTCGGCGTCGGGTGCCGCCGAGGGCGCCAGGACGATGCAGAAGGCCCCCTCGCCCAGATGGACAGCCAGATCCTCGGCCCGCACGCGGCTCGCGAGCCGCTCGCCGCAGACCGTCACGAGCCGCTCGACGCCCAGATGACCGAGCTGCCCCACGAGCTCCTCGAGCCCGCCGAGCCGAGCCACGACACAAGCCCGCTCGCGCCCGGCGGGGTAGGCTTCCCGCCGGTTCAGATAGTCGAGCAGCATGGCCCGGCCCCAGAGCCCGGTCGAGGGATCGACCGCCGGGCCCCCGGCAGCGGACAGACGCTGCTCGAGCAGGCCGCGCCGTGCTGCCACCCGTCGCAGCCAGAAGCCGAGCCGCAGCCGCAGCTCCTCGGGCGTGTCGTCGACCGCGACGCGGTCGAAGAAGCCGAGCCGGAGCGCCCGTGGCGCCGGGACGGCCTCGCTCGGCGCGGCCAAGAGTGCGGCCACCCCGGCCCGCCGGGCGGCGCGGGCGAGCTCCTCGAGCGGAGCCCCCTCGCGCCCCGGATCGCCTTCCACCGAGACCAGGACCAGGAGCGGCCGCTCTTCGGCGAGCCGGGCGGCAGCGATGCGCGGCGTGCGGACGAAGGCCACCCGTTTGAGCGGCAGCGCATCGGCGAGCTTGACCTGGACCGGCGAGGGCGGCCCCACCAGCAGCACCAACCCGTCGGCGGGCATCGCGACGGGGACGGGCGAGGGCCGGCCGGGCTCGCGCCAGCGCTCGAGCACGAGCTCGCGCAGCCGGAGCTCGCGCGCGAGGAGGGCGTAGTCCGCCTGCGCCTCGAGCCGCAGGCGCAACTCGTCCTCGGCGATCGGGAAGGCGATGCCGTCGTCGCATCCGAGCGCGAGCGCGAGCGAAGCGAGCCGCGGCCGACCGCGGCGCACGAGCGCCACCACGGGACCGCCGCCGGCGTGCCGACGGGCCATCACCTGGCGCAGGCTCGGCCCCGCCTCCTCGCCCTCGAGGGCGAGGAGGTCGAGACCCGGCTCGACCGCGGCCTCGGCCAGCGCGCGCCGGGTGACGAGCACCCGACAGGGCAGTCCCCACCCGCCGATCAGGGCGGCGAGTCCCTCGTAGAGCTCGGGCCGGCTCGTGACGATCCGACAGGGCAGCACGGTGCGCACCTTCGGCTGGGCCGGCGAAGGGCCGGGACCGTTCTCCTGCATAGCCGCGAAGCCCTAACGTTCGGTTTGCGTCGGTCGGCTCAGCGCGTGCCGAACAGCCGGTCGCCGGCGTCGCCGAGGCCCGGCAGGATGTAGCCGTGGTCGTCGAGCCGCTCGTCGAGGGCACCCGTGTAGATCGGCACGTCGGGATGGGCCTCGTGCATCCGCGCCACACCCTCCGGTGCCGCGATCAGGCAGGCGAACTTGATGTCGCGGGCACCGTCCGCCTTGAGCCGACCGACCGCCCGGACCGCCGAGTTGGCGGTGGCGAGCATGGGGTCGACGACGATCACCGGCCGCTCGGCGACGTCGGTCGGCACCTTGTAGTAATATTCGACCGGCTGCAGGGTCGCCGGGTCGCGGAACAGGCCGATATGGCCGACCCGGGCCGAGGGGATCAGCTCGAGCATGCCCTCGAGCAGGCCGTTGCCGGCCCTCAGGATCGAGACGATGCACACTTTCTTGCCGGCCAGCATGCGGGCCTCGGTCGCCACGAGCGGGGTCTCGATCGGGACCGTGGCGAGCGGCAGGTCGCGGGTGATCTCGTAGGCCAGGAGGTGCGCGATCTCGCGCACGAGCCTGCGGAACTCGGCGACCGGCGTCTGCTTCATGCGCAAGAGCGTGAGCTTGTGCTGGACCAGCGGATGGTCGACGACGACGAGCTCGGCCACGGGCGAGGCTCCTTGCGGCGAAATCGGGCGACAGGCTGCCCGGCCAGCGATAGAAGGGCGGCCGCGGGCTGGCAATCGCGGGGCCTACGCGGACCGGTGCGGACCCGGCTCAAGATCTGCTGTATCGCCGATGCCGAGGAGCTGCGACTCGCCGTCGCGGTCGGGGCGGACGCGGTAGGCCTCGTGGGGCCGATGCCCTCGGGACCGGGGTCGATCCCGCTCGAGCGGGCGGCCGAGCTCGCCCGGCTCTGCCCTCCCGGGGTCACGAGCGTGCTGCTGAGCTCGGCCCGGACGGCCGAAGCCCTCGCCCTCGAGGTCGAAAAGGTGCAGCCGCTCGCCTTGCAGATCGTCGACCGGCTCGGGGTGGAGGTCCGGCGGGCGCTGCGCCGCGGCTTTCCCTGGCTGCGGCTCCTCCAGGTGGTGCACGTCGAGGGCCCGCAGGCGCTCGAGGAGGCGCGG
>DAIOUO010000253.1:0-5265 GCA_036759485.1 Geminicoccaceae bacterium
GCCGAGGGGGTGCCCGGCAGCGTCGCCGCCATCGCCCGCAGCGCGGCGATCCGCTCGGCGTCGGTCGGATGGGTCGACAGGAAAGGCGGCGGCGCGCCCGTTGGCGCCCGCGCCCGCTCGGCCAGCGCGTACTCCCAGACCTCGGAGGCCTCGTTCGGGTCGTAGCCGGCCCGCGCCACCCGCTCGAGGCCGAGCCGGTCGGCTTCGCGCTCCATGTCGCGGCTGTAGGCGAGGACGGCGAGCGCTCCCATGGCGAGGCCGAGCTCGGGCGCGCCGGCCAGGGTTCCGAGCAAGGCGCCGACCCCGAGGTTCTGCTGGGCTCGGCTCCAGACCTGGGCGGTGTGGCGCCGCTCGTAGTGCACGGCCTCGTGGCCCAAGACGAGGGCGAGCCGAGCCTCGTTCTCCAGCCGCAACAAGGTGCCGGTCCAAAGCTCGATCACGCCGTTGGGCCAGGCGGCGGCGTTGAAGCCGGGCTGGTCGACCAGATAGAGCCGGAGCTCGGCGCAGCCCGGCCCCACCACCCGACAGAGGACGCCGCGGAGATAGGCGTCGAGCTCGGGACGACGCTCGATCTTGCCCGAGGTCTGGAGGCGGGCTTCGGCGCGGTCGGCCATCATCCGCAGCCCGGCCTCCTCGGGCGAACTCGCCCCCGGGGCCGGCGGCGGTGGCGCGGCGCAGCCGAGGAGCCCCCAGAGGACCAGCGCCGGAATCGCGGACCGGGCGCGCATCAGATCGGGCAAGCGCTCAACAGCGCGTCGACCGATTTCTCCGCACTCGCGGGCACGCGCAGATCGGCGTCCGGTGCCACGGTTCCGAGGCGGTTGAACCAGAGCACGCGCCCGGTCTCGAGCTCGACGAGCTGCGCGAACCCGACCTGGGCGCCGGTGACGATCCGCGCCGGCACGCCGAGCGCGGCCGCGACCCCGATGCTCACGACGTTGAGGGCGATGGCTTCGCTGCTCGCATGGGTGTCGCGGAGATGGACGAACAACGCGTGGTCGGCGCCACGCGCGGCGCGGAGCGGCTTGCCGGTCTCGCCCACGGTCCAATCGAAGCGACCGGCGCGCCCCGGCAGGTTCTGGAATTGGAGGATCGAGAGGCCGACGGTCCGCGCGAGCGGTGCGAAACGCTCGAAGGCGGCGCGCTCGGCGGGCGAGAGGGTCGCCTCGTCGAGCCGCTCGACCACGAGGTTGCGAGCACCCAGTTTCTGCTCGAGCGCGGCCGTGACGTTGCGCGTCGCCGGCTCGGTCCAGTCGGCGCGCGGGGTGACGAGCCCGCTGGCACCGACCTCGCCGCATTCGACGTCCGGCGGCAGTATCAAGACGTTGGCACCGTCGATTCTCGGCGCCGCCTCGAGTGTGGCAGATGCCGGCGCGGTCGAGGCGACGAGCGGCCGGGTGACCGGCGCGCAAGCGGCTGCGAAGACCAGGAGCACGACAGCGAGCAGCGATCGGGGCATGCCGACCTCCGTTCCAGCGCGGGCGACCGCGCAGCGAACGTTACGCCGTCATCCCATCGATCGTGTTCATCTGGATCAACCGCGGGCCGATTCGCCCGCCGAGCCTCGGTGACGCCGTGACCGTGCGAGCGCCCGACGGACCGCGGCCTCGATCACCTCCGGCCGTCGGGCCGGCTCGGTCGCGAGCCGTCGCGGATCCGGCCGGATGCCGACCCGGGCGAGATCGAGCCGATCGGCGTCCCAGCAGGCGAGGAGCGCGGGCTCCCCTACCCTGCCACCCCGGCTGTGCCAGCGGATCGCCTCGACCAAGAGCGCGAAGCCGCGGCGGTCGAGTTCGCCGATGCTTCCGGTCCGCCGCAGACGAAGGGCCAGATCCGCCGCCCGCGGGCCGTGCTGCGGATCGTCCCCGTCGTCGCGCCGGCAAGCGTCGTGCAGGAAAGCGAACCAGGTCGTGAGCGCGGGATCGAGGCCGAGCTCGCCCGCGAGGAAGCGGCCGTGGCGGCAGACCCGGCTCCAGTGAGGCAGGCCGTGGATGCCGTGGAGGTCGAGGGCGAAGCGCGGGCGGACGATGGCGAGTGCTGCGTGGACGATGCGGCGGCAGCGCGCCGCCTGCGCCTCGGGGCTCACGCGCGCACCAGGGCCGCCGGAACGAGGTCCTCGCCATCGACCTCGCGCCGTCGCCAGAGGGGCCAAGTGCGGGTACAGAGCCATGGCCGCACCGCGGGCAGGAGGGCCACCAGCACGATGGCGATCGAGAGGAGGCACCAGATCGCCGGCCACTCGCGCGGATCGTCGGTCAACAGATGCGCGAGACCGGGGCCCAAGAGATAGTGGAAGAGTGTGATCCGCCAGGCACCGTAGGCGACCGGCAGGAGGAACCCGGCGATCGCGTAGCCCGGAAAGCCGTGGTCGAAGAACCAGCCGAGCACGCCTTCGCCCAAAGCATTGCCGATGCCGTTGACCGGCAAGGACCAGGCGAGGTGCCAGGAGCCCGTGAAGGAGCACAAGGTCTCGCCGCACAAGGGTCGGCCGACCCGACAACTGCCCGCCCATTGGAAGGGGTAGAGCTGGACGATCATGAGGATGCCGGCGAGTCCGGCGAGCGTGTAGGCCCAGGGTGCGAGCCGCCGGGCCACCGCCTGCGGCACGAAGCAGAGCGAGAACGCGTTGATGAAGACCGGCTGGAAGGCGATGTGCAGATAGCCGAGGACGGTCAACACCTGGTTGGCGGGCAGCTCGCAGCGGCCGATGACCGGCCAGGTCGCCGCCTGGAGCGCCTCCATGAGTGCGAAATAGGCGACCGTCGCGGTGATCGCCCGCGGCTCGCCCCGCCGTGCCGTCCAGGCCGCGGCGGCCAGACCGGCCGCCGCGAACGCCCCGGATGCCGCCAAGCTCCAGCACATCGCTCGGCCCCCGTTCCTCGGCCTCCCCGCGCGATTGTGCGTCGCTGCCGCCCTGTTGTCATGCCTCCCCGGCGTCATGGCCGCCAGAAGGGCTTGTCCACCTCGCGCGCGACGTCCGCCCGGCTGAGGCCCAGGTCCTTGAGCAGATGGTCGTCGAGCGCGGCGAGATCACGCCGCTGGCGGCGACGCGCGAGCCACCCGTCCAGCACCACCGGGACCACGAGGATCCAGGAGGCGAGGCGCGCCACGAGGCCCGTCCGGGCCGCGGGATAGAGGGTGCCTTGCGTCGCCATGGGTTCTCTCCTTCATCGCCGCGGCGTCGTGCGCCGACGGCTCGACGGAACCTTAGGGACCAACTAGCCTTGGTCACAAACGAGAAGTTTTCGCCCTCAGGCCAAGGAGCGTTGAGCCTTGCCCGTCTCCCTGCCGCCGCTCAACGCGCTTCGCGCCTTCGAGGCCGCCGCCCGCCAGGAGAGCTTCGTCGGCGCCGCCGCCGAACTGCACGTCACGGCCGCGGCGGTGAGCCACCAGGTCAAGCTGCTCGAGCGGATCCTGGGGGTTGCACTCTTCCACCGCCTGCCGCGCGGCCTCGTGCTGACCGAGGCCGGCCGGGCGATGCTGCCGGAGCTCGGCCGCGGCTTCGCCCACGTCGCCCGGGCCGTGCAGGCGGCCCGCGAGGGCGGGCTCGCGGGCCAGCTCAAGGTCACGGTGCTGCCCTCCTTCGCCCAGCTCTGGCTCCTGCCGCGGCTCGGCCGCTTCCTTTCGGCCCGCCCCGAGATCGAGATCGTCGTGCTGGGGTCCAGCCGGCTGTCCGACCTCGTCCGCGAGGGGGTCGACCTCGGCATCCGCTACGGCCCCGGTCGCTGGCCGGGCGTCGAGGCGCTGTTCCTGTTCAGCGAGGAGACCTTCCCGGTCTGCGCGCCCGCGCTCTTGGACGGCCCCCCGCCGCTGCGTCGTCCGGCCGATCTCCACCAACACCGACTCCTGCACGATTGGGACTTGACCGCGGGCGAGACCTGGCTCGGCTGGCCCGCCTGGCTCCAGAAGCTGGGCCTGTCCGACCTCTCGCCCGAGCGCGGTCTCCAGCTTCCCGATTCCGTGATGCTCACCGAGGCGGCGGTCCGCGGTCTGGGAGTGGCGATCGGTCGGACCAGCCTCTCGGGTGAGCATTTGGCGGCGGGCCGCCTCGTGCGACCCTTCGCGCTCACCATGAAGGCCGATTTCGCCTACCACGTGGTGTGGCCCGAGGGCGTCGCCCGGAGCCCGCGGATGCGCGCCTTCGTCGACTGGCTGATCGAGGAGGTGGCGCGCCAGGGCTGAGCAGCCGCCCGACGGCGCCCCTCCTTCAGAACCAGCCGGTCCGCCGTTTCCCGAGCCGCGCCTCGGCCGCGATCGTCTCGACCTCGGGCGAGAGGTCCACCCAAGGCCCGAAGGCCGCGGCGCGGAAGACGATCCCGAAGAGGCGGCCGTCGACCACCCGCAAGAGCGCGAGCGCGCGATGGTCGAGGCCGAACCTGTCGTCGCGGATCCGCCATTCGGCGCGGACGCCCGCGCCACCCGCGAAGGCGGCCGGCGCGGCGGCCAGGAGCTCGGCGCGGCCGCTGTCGCGACGGGCCAGCAGCGTGCCGAGCAGCTCGACGAGCTCGAGTTCGTTCCGATCCGGATCGAACCGGTGCGGCGCCGGGGAAGGGAAAAGGTCGTAGGCGACCGCGAGCGAGGATTCGCTCGCGAGAGGTTCGCCCGCGGGCAGCCCGTCCCAGACGAGCAGGGCGTCGACGGTCGAGCCGAACGAGGTCCGGGCCAGCTCGTAGCGGGAACGCCGCGCTCGGGGCATCGAGACCTCGAGCCGCGGGCGCGACGCATCGTCCGCTGGCGCGATCCGCTCGCCCGGGACGAGCCAGCGCCCGGCGGCGAGCCGGGCTTCGATCAGCGCGCGCTCGGGGGTCTCGGGGTAGCGTAGGAGATAGGTCCGCAGCGCCGCCGCCGCCTCGTCGCCGCGGCCTATCCGGTCGAGCACGAGGCCCAGGCTGCGCCAGGTCGCAGCCGGCGCGCGCGGATCCCGCGCGAGCTCGGCGAGGATCGCCCGCGCTGCCTCCGTATCGGCCGCATCGCCGCGCCGTCGCAAGAGCTCGGCCCGCGCCCAGAGGAGGTCGACGGCCTGCCTCTCCCGGGCGAGGAGTTGGTCGACGAGCACGAGGCTCCGGTTCCAGCGACCGCGGTCGATCTCGCGCGCGAGCCAGCCGAGCCGGCGGCCGGGCACCACGGCCGCCCAGCCCGGCGCCGGGAGGGCGGAGCGCCGGCCGTCGCCCGGCGGTCGCGCCGCCCCCTCGAGGCCGGCGAAGCGCTCGGCCGAGCCGGGATGGGTCTCGAGGAAGGTCCGGGTCGGCACGGACCCGGACCTTC
>DAIOUO010000254.1:0-5250 GCA_036759485.1 Geminicoccaceae bacterium
CTCGAGCAGTCGGCGCGCGCTCGCCCGCTCGCCGAGGTCGGCGAGCACGCCGGCGAACGTCGTCCGGGCCCGGGCGGTCTCGGCCGCGTCCGCGCCATAGGCCGCCTCGCGCAGGCGGACCGCCTCCTCGGCCATCGCCCGGGCCTCGGCGAGCTCGCCTCGGCTCCGTTCGAAGGCGGCGCGGTAGAGGAGGTAGCGGGCGCGGCGATCCTGGCCCGGAGAGCGCTCGACCAACCGCTCGGCTCGGGCGAAGGCGGTCCGCGCGTCGGCGATCCGACCGTCGAGGGCGAGATTGAGGCCGAGAGCCGCGAGTGTCGCAGCGGTCGCCGGCGCCTCGGGCCCCTGGGCGGCGCGCTGCAGGGCGAGTGCGCGCTCGTGGGCGCGCACCGCCTCGGCGAAGCGCCCGGCATGGTCGAAGGCGCGCGCGAGGTTCGCGAGCCGGCGATGGTCGGTGATCTGCTCGACCCGAAGCGGCCGGCCCGCGGCGTCGGTCGCTCGGGCGAGCTCGGCGAGCGGCCCGAGCCGGCCGCCGCGCCGTAGGCTCGCGGGCTCCGCCCCCGGCACGAGCAGCCGCTCGACCACCGGCACGAGCTGCGGCAGCACCGCGCCCGCGATCGCCCGGCCGTCACCGGCCCCACGGGCGGCCAGGGTCAGCATGGGCCAACCCTCGGCATCGGTGCAACGGCGGACCAGCACCTCGACCCCGGCATCGAGCGAACGGGGCTCGAGCGGCCCACACGCGCTCGCCGGCGCGTCCCAGAGGGCCAGCTCGCGCTTCTCCAACAGCGGCGCGAGGTCCTCGCCGTCGCGGATCGGGAAGCGCCGCAGCCGGCCCGCCGGCTCTTCGAAGCTCCCGCAGCGGAGCTCGATGTCTTCGAACCGGACGAGCAGGCCCGCCTCGGCGACCTTGACGGCCCGGCAGGTCTCGCCGGTTTCGACGCCGGCCACCAGCAGCTCGTCGCCGACCGCGAGCCGGCCGCGGCCGGCCTCGGCGAGCAGGGCGCCGACCGGCTCGCCCGTTTCGCAGCCGCCGAGCGCCAGCGCGAGGATCGCGGCGAACAACGCTCGGCGGTGCGGCTCGCGCGGACGGTGGGCGGGTGTCATTGCGGTACGGGCCGATCGCCGCGATCGTTCGGGCTCTGGCGCTCGCGCGAGGGCGAGGCCGACGGGCTCTCGGCGCTGCCGCCACAGCCCGGCCCGCCGCAGTCGACCGGCACGCCGATCCGATACTGCCGGGTCTCGAGCCAGCGCTCCCAGGCGGCGAGGCCGGAAGGCCGCAGCGCCGCCGGGACCTCGCTCTCCTCGCGATCGAGCCCGGCCGCAGCGGCCGGAACCGCTCCGAGGAGACCGAGCGCGACGGCGAGCGCACGGCTCGCGGGTGGTCGGGTCAAGGCACGACCTCCTCGATCGTCGTCGACGATGCGATAGGAGCCCGGCGAGCGCAAGACGTCGGTGATCGGCGACACGGGTCGGGCATCGCGGCGCGCGTCTGGACGGCGCCGGCGGGTGGCGCCAGGATCCACCGCCCGGAAGGGGAGGAGACATGCGGATCGCGGTCGTCGGCGTCGGGGCGGTGGGCGGCTTTTTCGGGGCCAGGCTCGCCGCGGCCGGGGAGGACGTGGTCTTCGTGGCCCGCGGCGCGCACGGCCGGGCGCTGCGCACGGGCGGGCTGCGGCTCCGTTCCCCGCTCGGCGATCTCCACCTCCAGCCGCTGCGCGTGCTGGTGCCGGGCGAGCGATCCGACCGCCCGGTCGGCCTCGTCCTGGTCGCCGTCAAGATGTACGATCTCTCCGCCGCCGCACCGGCCGTGGCGGCACTCGTCGGACCCGAGACGCTCGTCCTGCCGATCGAGAACGGGGTCGAGGCGGGCGACATCCTGGCCCCCGTGGTCGCACCGGCTGAGGTGGCACCCGCCGTCGCCTATATCGGCGGTCACATCGAGGAGCCGGGGGTGATCCGCCACGTCGGCACCACCGCCCGGCTCGTCTTCGGTTCACCGGACGGCCGCCCCGACCCGCGTCTCGAGGCTTTCGCCGGCGCCTGCCGGCGGGCCGGAATCGACCACGTCGTGAGCCCGGCCATGGCGGTCGAGCTCTGGCGAAAATTCGTCTTTCTCGCCCCCTTCGCGGCGATGACCGCACTCGCCCGGGTCCCGGCCGGCGGCCTGCGCGAGGATCAGGGGCTCTGGGCCCGCACCCGCGCGCTCGTCGAGGAGGCGGCGGCGGTCGGCCGAGCGCGCGCCGTGCCGCTGCCCGACGGCATCGTCGACGACCGGCTCGCGCTGATTCGCGGCCTGCCGGCCGGCATGCGCTCCTCGATGCTCACCGACCTGTTGGCCGGCCGACCGCTCGAGCTCGAGTGGCTCCTGGGCGCGGTCGTCCGCCTGGGCGAGGCCTCGGGCGTGCCGGTCCCGGAGAGCCGGGCGGTTCTCGAGGCGCTGCGCGCCACCCTCGCCGCCGGCTCGCCGGCTCAGCCCGAGGGTGGGGAGCGGACCAGCCGATAACCCTCGGGTTCGGTCACCAGGAACCGGTGCTCGCCCGGTTTCGGCTCGAGCTTCTGCCGGAGCCGGTAGATGTGGGTCTCGAGCGTGTGGGTCGTGACCCCGGCATTGTAGCCCCACACTTCCCCCAGCAGCACCTCGCGCGGGACGGGTCGATCGCCCACCCGGTAGAGATATTTGAGGATCGCGGTCTCCTTGTCGGTCAGATGGATCTTCTTCTGTCCCGCGATCAGCATCTTGACCGCCGGGCGGAAACTGTAGGGACCGATCTGGAAAGAAGCGTCGTCCGAGAGCTCGAACTGGCGGAGCTGGGCCCGCAGCCGGGCCATCAGCACCCCGAGCCGGACCGGCTTGGCGACATAGTCGTTGGCGCCCGAATCGAGACCCAGGATCGTGTCGGCGTCGGTGTCGTGCGCCGTCAGCATCACGATCGGGCATTTGACGCCGTTGCGTCGCAGGAGCCGGCAGAGATCGCGGCCGTCGCCGTCCGGCAGGGCCACGTCGAGCACGATCGCATCGTGCGGCGACCGGCGGGTGAGGTCGAGCGTCTCGCGCACGCTGCCCGCCTGATCGACCGCGAAGCCCTCGTGCAGCGCGAGCTGCTCGGCGAGCTCGCGCCGGAACTCGGCGTCGTCGTCGACGATCAGCACCCGGTGGCTGGCGCCCATGGTCGTGACCCGAGCCTCGGCGAAGGCAGGCGGAAGCTAGCCGACCGCTCCCGCACCGGGAAGAGCGGGTGCCTGCGGTGGCACCCCGGGCCGACCGGGCCGTCACCCTCCGGTAACGTCACCCTCCGGTAACGAGGAGGGGGTCGCGGGTCTCGCCTTGCACGCGGCCATTGGTTATGGCGGGCGGGGCCGGCGCCCGAGGGCGGGTGCCGGGGTCGATCGAGGGCCGCTCCGCTCCGGTGCTCCTGGCCGCCCACGTTCTGTTGCTGCTCGTGCTCCTGGCGCACGCGCCCGAGGGCGTGCTCGATCCCGGCGCGCGCGAGTTCGTCGTTCTTCTGGGCGCCCTCGGCATCTGGCGCTACGCCTGGGGCGGGCTGCATCTCGTTCGAGCCGTCCTCTACCGCAACCTCGTCTTCCCGGGGCTGCGGCAGCGGGCCGAACGGCGCGCGGCGCAGGCCGGCGGGCCGCCCGTCCCCGAGCTCGCGCTCGTCGTGACCGCCTATCGGATCCGACCCGAGACGCTCGCCACGGCGGTCCGCGCCGCCCTCGAGGAGGCCGGACGCGTCGGGGTGCCGACCACGCTCGCCGTGGCTCTGGTCGAGCCGGCCGATCTCCGGCTCGTCAAGCGGCTCGCCGCCCGCGCCCCCGAGGGGCTGCGGCTGCGGCTCGTCCTCGTCCGACTGCCGCCCACGGGCAAGCGGCAGGCGCTCGCCGTGGCGCTTCGGGCGCTCTCCCGGCGGCGGATCGACCCCGAGGCGGCGGTCGTGGTGATGGACGGTGACGCCGTCCTCACACCCGGCTCGCTCGTCCGCACGCTGCCGTTCCTGCGGGCGATGCCCGAGCTCGCCGCACTCACCACCGATCAGGACGCCCGGGTCGAGGGCTCCTTCCTCATGCGCGCCTGGCACCGGCTGCGCTTCGCCCAGCGCGATCTGATCATGAGCTCCCTCGGCCTCTCCCGCCGGCTGCTCTCGGTGACCGGACGGATGTCGGTCTATCGGGCCGCGGTAGCGACCGACCCCGGCCTGATCGAGCGGATCGAGCACGATGCTCTCGACCATTGGCGGCTCGGCCGGATCGAGCTCCTGACCGGCGAGGACAAATCGACCTGGCTCTGGCTGCTCGAGCGGGGCCGGGCCATGCTCTACGTGCCCGACGTGCGGGTCCTGACGATCGAGGACCCGCCGGCCCCCGGCTTCTTCACGGCCAGCACGATGCTGATGCTCCGCTGGTCGGGCAACATGCTGCGCGGCGGCCGCCGGGCCCTCGCCCTCGGCCCGCGCCGGGTGGGCCCTTTCCTCTGGTGGTGCCTGGTCGATCAGCGGGTCTCGATCTGGACCCCGCTCGTGGGCCCCGCGGCCGCCCTCCTCTCGGGGCTCCTGCTCGCCCCGGCGATCCTCTGGGCCTACGCCGTCTGGGTGCTCGCCACCCGGCTGCTTCTGGCCCTCGGGCTCCTCGCGGTCGGCCGGTGGCCGAGCGGGGCCTGGCCGCTCCTCGTTTATTACGGTCAGGTCTGGGGGGCGCTCGTCAAGGGCTGGGTCCTGTTCCGGCTCGACCGCCAGCGCTGGACGCGGCAGGCGATCGTGCTGCGGCCGGCGGCCGGCGGGCCGATGCGGACGCTCGGTTCGCACGGTCTGCACCTGTTGGCGCTCGCGGCGCTCCTCCTGGCCGTGGGGCTCGCCACCGGCGTCCTCGCCTGGCCGGCCGGGGTCGGCCTCGGCCGGCCGTTCTGAGGGAGCGCCCATGGCGAGCGAGATCGTCCACGAGGCCGAGGTCCACCGCCAGCACGTCCGGCTGCGGATCCCGATCGTGATCGAGATCGACGGTCAGCGCTTCACCGTCGACGATTGGTCGCTCGGTGGCTTCGGCGTGCTCGGGAGCCTGCCTCGGCGGCGCTCGGGCGAGCGGTTCCGGACCCGATTGCACCTGCCTTTCGAGGATTTCGAGCTCACCCTCGAGACCGAGGCCGAACTCGTCTACCGGCTCGAGGACGAGAGCCGCTTCGGCTGCAAGTTCGTGGGCCTCGCCGCGGGCCAGCTCGCCCTCTTCCGCTACGTCGTCGACGCCTATCTGTCGGGCGAG
>DAIOUO010000255.1:0-5231 GCA_036759485.1 Geminicoccaceae bacterium
GGCCAGCGCCCCGGCGATGCCGGGGCGCTGGCCGCCGCCGCCCGGGCGGGCCGAGGGATGGAGCGGCTTCAGCGCGCCCGCCCTCGCCGCCTTCCCCGGCCTCGGCACGGGCGAGCCGGACGAGCAGGCTCGGATCCCGCTCCTCGAGCACGCCGAGGCCGGGCAGTAGCACGGCGGCGCCCACGCCCAGCCAGATCCTTCTCCAAAGCATTCCGGTTCTCCATCTCGACGATCATCGTATCTACCCGCACAGAACGACAGTCGTACATCAACACGACCGTCGAGATCTGAGGCATGCCAGCGACGCTCATTTGCATTTGAGAAGTTCTGGCTACACGCGATCCGTTCGAAATCTGCAGATCCTTGGAGCGGATCCGGTTCGTCGACAGCAGAGCGAGGGCGGGCCGGGCGGCGCGCACGGTCGAGGACAATCTCCGGGCGGCGGCGGACGATCCGCTCGCCGAGGCGATCCTCGCCCGCGCACGGCGACGGCTCGAGAGCCATCCGGTGCTCGCCATGGCGGCCCGGCCGCACCGCTTCGGCCCCCTGCCCCTGGTCCGCCACGAGCCCGGCATGGGCTACGGCCGGCACGTCGACGACGCGATCATGGGCGGGATCCGCTCGGACTGCTCCTTCACCCTGTTCCTGGCCGACCCGGCCACCTACGAGGGTGGCGAGCTCGTGATCGAGAGCACGGCCGGCGAGCAGGGCTTCGAGCTCGCACCCGGCCACCTCGTCCTCTACCCCTCGACCACGCGGCACCGGGTCGAGCCCGTGACGCGCGGGATCCGGCTCGCGCTGGTCGGCCGGCTGCAGAGCCGGGTGCGCGAGGCGGACCGCCGCGAGCTCCTGTTCGAGCTCGACACCGCCAGGCGCCGGCTGTTCGACGAGCGCGGCAAGGACGCGGTCTTCGATCTGATCGACAAGAGCTTCCGCAGTCTGTTGCGGATGTGGGCCGAGCTCCGAGCCGGTCTGCCGCTTGCGGCGGCGGGAGCCCGCGGCTATCGAGCGGCTGCCCCGCCCGTTCGGAGCGCCCGGTCTTGCGCGCCGCCGTGATCACCTTTCCCGGCTCGAACTGCGACCGCGACCTCGCGGTGGCTATGGAGGCCTGCTTCGGCCGACCCGTCGCGCGCGTCTGGCACGCCGACAGCGAGCTCCCGCCGGTCGATCTCGTGGGCCTGCCCGGCGGCTTCTCCTGGGGCGATTATCTGCGCTGCGGGGCGATCGCCGCGCGTGCCCCGATCATGGCCGCGGTCCGCCGCCACGCGATGCGCGGCGGCTACGTGCTCGGCATCTGCAACGGCTTCCAGATCCTGACCGAAGCCGGCCTCCTGCCCGGGGCGCTGATCCGCAACACGGGGCTGCGCTTCGTTTGCCGGCCGGTGCGCCTTTCGGTCGTCAACCGCAACACGCCGTTTACCGCCGCCTACGGAAGCGCGCCGATCACGATCCCGGTGGCGCATCACGACGGCAACTACGTGATCGACGCCGAAGGGCTCGCCCGGCTCGAGGGCGAGGGGCGGATCGCCTTTCGCTATCTCGACAATCCGAACGGCTCGACGGCCGACATCGCGGGCGTGCTCGATGCCCGCGGCCGGGTTCTGGGCCTGATGCCGCATCCCGAGCGGGCGGTCGACCCGCTTCTGGGCAGCGTGGACGGGAGGCCCCTCTTCGCCTCGCTCCTGGCCGCGGTCGGCGGATGAGGGGGCGGCGATGACGATCGCGATCACCGACGAGCTCCTGGCCCGTCACAAGCTCACCCGTGCCGAATATGCCGAGATCGAGCGGATTCTCGGCCGGGCGCCCAATCTCGTCGAGCTCGGCATCTTCTCGGTCATGTGGTCGGAGCACTGCTCCTACAAGTCCTCGAAGATCCATCTCAAGAAGTTCCCGACCGAGGCCCCGTGGGTGGTCTGCGGGCCGGGCGAGAACGCGGGCGTGGTCGACATCGGCGACGGGCTCGTGGCCGTCTTCAAGATGGAGAGCCACAACCACCCCTCCTTCATCGAGCCCTACCAGGGCGCGGCGACGGGGGTGGGCGGGATCCTCAGGGACGTCTTCACCATGGGCGCACGGCCCGTGGCGCTCCTCGATGCCCTCCGCTTCGGCGATCCGAACGCACCGCGCATGCGCCATCTCGTGTCGGGCGTGGTCGCCGGGATCGGCGGCTACGGCAATTGCGTGGGCGTCCCGACGGTGGGGGGCGAGTGCACCTTCCACCCGGCCTACGACGGCAACATCCTGGTCAACGTCATGTGTGTCGGCGTGGCCCGGGCCGATCGGGTCTTCTACGCCCGTGCCGCCGGGATCGGGAACCCGGTCGTCTACATGGGCGCCAAGACCGGCCGCGACGGGATCCACGGCGCCACCATGGCCTCCGCCGAATTCTCGCAGGCCGACAGCTCGTTGCGGCCGACCGTCCAGGTCGGCGACCCCTTCACCGAGAAGCTGTTGATCGAGGCCTGCCTCGAGCTCATGGAGACGGGCTGCATCGTCGCCATCCAGGACATGGGGGCGGCGGGCCTCACCTCCTCCTCCTTCGAGATGGCGGCCCGCGGCGGTACCGGCATCGAGCTCGACCTCGATGCCGTGCCGCTGCGCGAGACCGGCATGACCCCTTACGAGATCATGCTCTCGGAGAGCCAGGAGCGGATGCTGCTCGTGCTCGAGCGCGGCCGCGAGGCCGAGGCCGAGGCGATCGTCCGCAAATGGGGCCTCGACGTCGCGGTCGTCGGCCGGGTCACGGACAGCGGGCGGATGGTGATCCGGCATCGGGGCGAGGTCGTGGCGGATCTGCCGGTGGCCCCGGTGAGCGGCGCCTCGCCGGTCTACGAGCGGCCCTTCGAGCGTACGGCGCGGCCGCTGCCGCTCGTGGCCGAGGCCCAGGGCGGCCCCATCGATGCGCGCAGCGCGCTCCTGCGCCTGTTGGGCTCGCCCGATCTCTCGAGCAAGCGCTGGATCTTCGAGCAGTACGACTGGCTCGTCGGCTGCGACACGATCCTGCCGCCGGGGCTCGGTGCCGCCGTGGTCCGCGTCCACGGCACGAAGAAGGCGCTGGCACTCACCACCGACTGTACACCGCGCTACTGCCGGGCCGATCCGCGCGAGGGCGGCCGCCAGGCGGTGGCCGAAGCCTGGCGCAATCTCGTAGCGGTGGGGGCGCGGCCGCTCGCGATCACCGACTGCCTCAATTTCGGCAACCCCGAACGGCCGGCGATCATGGGCCAGCTCGTCGGCTGCATCGAGGGGATGGCCGAGGCCTGCCGGGCGCTCGACTTCCCCGTCGTCTCGGGCAACGTCTCGCTCTACAACGAAACCGACGGGCGGGCGATCCTGCCGACCCCGCAGGTGGGAGGCCTCGGTCTGATCGAGGACGTGGCCCGGCTGGTGCGGCCCGATGCGGCGCGGGCCGGCGATCGCCTCCTGCTGTTGGGCGAGAGCACGGGCTGGCTCGGCGCTTCCCTCTATCTGCGCGAGGTCCTGGGCCGCGAGGACGGCGCCCCGCCGCCCGTCGATCTCGCCGTCGAGCGGCGCAACGGCGAGCTCGTCGCGCGGTTCCTGGCAGCGGGTGCGGTGCGTGCCTGCCACGATCTCGCGGACGGCGGGCTCGCCGTGGCGGTGGCCGAGCTCTGCCTCGCGGCGAAGGTGGGGGCCGTCCTCGAGCCCGCGCCCGCGGGTGCGAGCGAGGCCGGCTGGCTCTTCGGCGAGGACCAGGGCCGCTGGCTCCTGGCGGTGCCGGCCGAACGGGTCGAAGGGCTGCTCGCCGAGGCCGCGACTTCGGGCGTGCTCGCCCGCCCGGTCGGCACGCTCGGCGGCGACGCGTTGACGCTGGGTCGCCATCCGCCCATATCGCTCGAGGAGTTGCGGTCCGTCCGGGAGGGTTGGTTGCCCACCTGGATGGCTGGTGGGGCCTGAGAAACGAGGGATTCGAACGCATGCCGATGCCGGCCGAGGCGATCGAACGGCTCATCCGCACGGCCCTGCCCGACGCGCGGGTCGAGATCCAGGATCTCGCCGGCGACGGCGACCATTACCGGGCCGTCGTCACGAGCGAGGCGTTCCGCGGCAAGTCGCGGCTGCAGCAGCACCAGCTCGTCTACGAGGCGCTGGGCGAGGCGATGGGCGGGGCGCTGCACGCGCTCGCCCTCGAGACACGGGTGCCGAGCCGAGGGCCGGGGAGCGGCCCGTGAAGGCCGGGACTCCCCGGGGGAACGGAGCCGCGGCCGGTCGGGCCGGACCGAGCGGCGAGGGAGACGAAGGATGAGCGAGGCGGTGTTCGAGCGGATCCGCGAGCAGCTCGCGGCCGACGAGGTGGTGCTCTACATGAAGGGCACGCCGGTCTTTCCGATGTGCGGCTTCTCGGCGCGGGTCGTGCAGATCCTCACGAACGCAGGGGTCCGCTTCCAGTCCTACAACGTCCTCGAGGACCCCGAGCTGCGCCAGGGCCTCAAGGAGTTCGCGAACTGGCCGACCTTCCCCCAGCTCTACGTCAAGGGCGAGCTCGTGGGCGGGTGCGACATCGTCACCGAGATGGCGCAGAGCGGCGAGCTCGAGCAGCTCTTCGCCGAGAAGGGTGTGGCGACCGCCGCCTGAGCGGCGCTCAGCCGCCCGGGACCGGGCAGGCCTCCTGCCGGCAATCGCGCTCGAGTTCGATCACCGGCCCGGTCCGCCGGCTCGGCACGTCGATCCGGAGGGGCAAGAGGCTGCCATCGGCCCGCACGAGGACCCGCAAGGGGTCCGGCCGCTCGCCGTTCGGCAGCTCGACGAAGCCGTCGTCCTCGTCGAAGCCGAAGAGGCCGATCAGCCGGACGGCGAGCTCGTGCACGGGCTCGCCCTCGCCGTTCGTGGCGCGGCCGACATAGCGGGCCTCGAGGTCGAGCCGCTTGCGGCCGTCGAAGATCGGCACCGTGATCAGCCCGGGCGCCTGCCCCTCGGCCGCCCGGGGCAACCAGACGCGCAGCCGCTCGAGAGCGGTCAGGGGATCGACCGTGCCGAGGCGCAGCGCCGGGGGCACCTCGCTCTCGCGCGGCCGGCCGCGGCTTCGGATCTCGATCCCCGCGATCGCCCCCCCGGCATCGTAGCGCAAGCTGACGGCCCGCTCGCGGTCGCGCTTGCTGAGCCGCGCTTCGAAGCGCTGCGGCACGGGCTCGCCCGCACCGTCGCGGCGGATCGCCGCCAGGAGCTCGGAGCGGGCGCCGTTCCAGGCGGCCGCGAGGCCGACCGACTCGAGG
>DAIOUO010000256.1:0-5199 GCA_036759485.1 Geminicoccaceae bacterium
CGACCGCCGCGAGACGCTCGAGCTCGTGCGCGCCTTCAACGCGATCCCGGACGCGCTCCTGCGCCGGCGGCTCTACGAGCTCGTCCGTGCGGTGAGCGAGGCGAGCGCGGCGCTGCGCGCCGACGAGCGAAGCTCGGCTTGACCCGCCCGCGGGTTCCTGTCTTATCCCGGCCCGGCGGTCCGACCGAACCGCCCGCCGCGGCCGTGCGCCGTCGATTCCTGGAGACTGCCCCCCGATGCCGGCGTCCGATTATCTGTTCACGAGCGAATCCGTCTCGGAAGGCCATCCCGACAAGGTCTGCGACCGGATCTCCGACGAGGTCGTCGACCTGTTCCTCGGCGAGTATCCCGAGGCGCGGGTCGCCTGCGAGACGCTCGCGACCACCAACCGGGTGGTGATCGCCGGCGAGTGTCGGCCGGGGCCGAACAGCCGGATCACGCCGGACCTCGTCCGCCACGTCGCCCGGATGGCGATCAAGTCGATCGGCTACGAGCAGCAGGGCTTCCACTGGAACACGGTGCACATCGACGTCCTCCTCCACGAGCAGTCGCCGGACATCGCCCGCGGGGTCGACGCCGGCGCCGGCAAGGACGAGGGTGCCGGCGACCAGGGCATCATGTTCGGCTACGCTTGCGACGAGACGCCCGAGCTCATGCCGGCGCCGATCCACTATGCGCACGACATTCTGCGCCGCCTGGCGGCCGCTCGGCACGCGGGCCAGCTCCCGGAGCTCGGGCCCGACGCCAAGAGCCAGGTGACGCTGCGCTACGTCAACGGCCGGCCGGTCGGGACCACGGCGATCGTCGTCTCGACCCAGCACAAGCCGGGGCTGCGGACCGAGGAGGTGCGCGAGCTCGTCCGCCCCTACGTGCTCGCCGCCCTGCCCGAGGGCTGGATGTGCCCGGAGGAGGAGTTCTACGTGAACCCCACGGGCCAGTTCGTGATCGGCGGACCGGACGGCGACGCCGGGCTCACCGGCCGCAAGATCATCGTCGACACCTATGGCGGGGCGGCACCGCACGGTGGCGGGGCCTTCTCCGGCAAGGACCCGACCAAGGTCGACCGCTCGGCCGCCTACGCCGCCCGCTACCTCGCGAAGAACGTGGTGGCCGCCGGTCTCGCGCGCAAATGCGTGATCCAGCTCGCCTACGCGATCGGGGTCAGTAAGCCGCTGTCGGTCTACGTCGACACGCTCGGCACGGGCGAGGTCGACGAGCAGCGGCTCGGCCGCACCCTGCGCGAGCTCGTCGACCTCTCGCCGCGCGGGATCCGCCAGCATCTCGGGCTCTCGCGGCCGATCTACGCCCGCACCGCGGCCTACGGCCATTTCGGCCGGGCGCCGGAGAGCGACGGCGGCTTCTCCTGGGAGCGCCGCGACCTCGTGGATGCGCTGCGTCGCGCCTTCAACTGAGACCGGCGCGGCGGCTCCGTCGGCGGCGGCCGCGGGGCGCGACCCGTCGGCGCCGCGGCGGCTCCTCTACGGCCGGCGCACCGGGCCAAGGCTGCGGCCCGGTCGGCGTCGGCTGCTCGAGGAGCTCTTGCCGGGCCTGTCGATCGCGCTCCCGGCCGAGGGCCGGCTCGAGCCGGCGACCCTGTTCCCGCGCCCGATGGCGGCGGTACGGCTCGAGATCGGCTTCGGCGGCGGCGAGCATCTCGAGGCCGAGGCGGCGGCTCACCCCGAGACCGGGTTCATCGGGGTCGAACCCTTTCTCGCGGGCGTCGCCCGGCTGCTCGCGGGGATCGCCGCCCGCGGGCTCGACAATGTCCGCATCCTGGTGGACGACGCCCGCCTGCTCCTGCGGGCGCTGCCGGACGGCTCGCTCGCCCGGATCGACGTGCTGTTCCCCGACCCCTGGCCCAAGGCGCGGCACCACAAGCGGCGGATCGTGGCACCGTCGACCGTCGCCGAGATGGCGCGGCTGCTCGCCCCGGGCGGCGAGTTGCGGCTGGCGACCGACGATCCGGGCTACGCCCGCTGGATGCTGGCGGCGGTCCTGGGCGAGCCGCGACTCGAATGGCTGGCCGAGCGGGCGGCCGACTGGCGTACGCCCTGGCCCGACCGGCCGACCACCCGCTACGAAGCGAAGGCGCTCGCGGCCGGCCGGCGACCGGTGTATCTGCGCTGCAGGCGGCGGATGGACGAGCGGATCGGGCTTGCCTGAGAGCCGGTTCGGCGCCATATAGAGGCCAGCTCCTACTCCGACTGCTCTAGGGGAGAGTGGGTTGTCGCCCGCTCTCTTTGGCGTGTCCGTTTGACAGGGATCTCGTCCTCGACCGATTTCGCGGCTCTGATCGAGCCGACGCTCGCTGCCATGGGCTTCGAGCTGGTCCAAGTGCGCCTGGTGGGCGGCGGCCGGCCGACTCTGCAGATCACGGCCGAGCCGCGCGATCGCGCGCGGGCGATGACCGTCGAGGACTGCGCGGCGATCAGCCACGCCGTCTCGGCCGTGCTGGACGTGGCCGACCCGATCCCGCAGGCCTATCGGTTGGAGGTGAGTTCGCCCGGGATCGAGCGACCCCTGGTCACGGCCGAGCATTTCCGGAGGTTCGCCGGACAGCGGGCGCGGATCGAGACCGAGGAGCCGGTCGGCGGGCGGCGGCGGTTCACCGGGCGGCTCCTGGGCTGCGACGGCGAGGCCGTGACGATCGAGGCCGAGGACGGGCCGGTCGCCGTCCCGCTCGGCGCGGTGCGGCGGGCGCGGCTGGTGGCCGAGCCTTTGCCGGCCGGGGCGCGGACGCGCCCGCGGGCCGGGTTGGGGAGAGAGAGGACGTGATGGAGAGCACCGGGTTCGGCCGCGGCGAGCTGTTGCGGGTGGCCGAGGCGGTCGCCCAGGAAAAGGGCATCAGCACCGGCGAGGTCGTGACGGCGATGGAGCAGGCCGTGCAGACGGCCGCCCGCCGCAAGTACGGCATGGAACACGAGATCGTCGCCGAGATCGACCGCCGGACGGGCGAGATCAAGCTCTACCGCGAGCTCGAGGTGGTAGAGCAGGTCGAGAACCCGGCCAAGCAGATCGGCCTCGAGGAGGCGCGCGAGCGCAACCCGGCGGCCCAGCCGGGCGACCACATCCTCGAGCCCCTGCCGCCGATCGACCTCGGCCGGATCGCGGCGCAGAGCGCCAAGCAGGTGATCGTGCAGAAGGTGCGCGACGCCGAGCGCGAGCGTCAGTACAACGACTTCAAGGATCGCATCGGCGAGATCGTGGTGGGCGAAGTCAAGCGGGTGGAGCGCTCCGGCGTGCTCGTCGACCTCGGCCGAGCCGAGGCGATGATCCGCCCGGACGAATTGATCCCGCGCGAGATCTTCCACATCAAGGACCGCATCCGGGCCTACGTCTACGACGTCCGGCACGAGAGCCGGGGGCCGCAGATTTTCCTCTCGCGCACCCATCCGGGCTTCATGATGAAGCTGTTCGAGCAGGAGGTGCCGGAGATCTACGACGGCATCATCGAGATCAAGGCCTGTGCCCGCGACCCGGGCTCGCGCGCCAAGATCGCCGTCTACTCCAAGGACAGCAGCATCGATCCGGTGGGTGCGTGCGTCGGCATGCGCGGCTCGCGGGTCCAGGCGGTGGTCCAGGAGCTCGGCGGCGAGAAGGTCGACATCATTCCCTGGTCGCCCGACCCCGCGACCTTCGTCTGCAACGCGCTCGCCCCGGCCGAGGTCTCCAAGGTCGTGCTCGATCCGGATGCCAAGCGGATCGAGGTGATCGTCCCCGACCACATGCAGCACATCGCGATCGGCCGGCGCGGCCAGAACGTCCGGCTCGCGAGCCAGCTCACGGGTTGGGACATCGACATCGTCTCGGAGAGCGAGGATTCCGAGCGCCGCCAGCGCGAGTTCAAGGAACTCACCGAGCTGTTCGTCAACGCGCTCAACGTCGACGAGGTGATCGCCCAGCTGCTCGTCACCGAGGGCATCGGTTCGATCGAGGAGCTCGCGGCGGTGCCCGAGGAGGAACTCGCCCAGATCGAGGGCTTCGACGAGGAGATCGCCGCCGCCCTCAAGGAGCGCGCCCAGAGCTGGCTCGAGGAGCGGCGCCAGGCGCTCGAGGCCGAGGCCCGCGAGCTCGGCGTGGCCGAGGACCTGCTGACCTACGAGCGGCTCGACCTCGAGACGATCGTCAAGCTCGCCCGTCAGGGCATCAAGACCCTCGAGGATCTCGCCGATCTGGCGGGTGACGAGCTCGCCGAGATGCTCCCCGGCTCCGGCCTCACGGCGGAGGCGGCGGGCGAGGTGGTGATGGATGCCCGCGTGCGGCTCGGCTGGATCGAGCCGCCGGTGGCGACCAGCCAGCGGGAGGCCGCGGCACCGGCGTGAGCGGCGAGACCCTTCCGATCGAGCTCGAGCCGACCGGCGGCCGCCGGCGCTGTCTCGTCGCGCGCGCCGCGGGCGAGCGGACGCGCATGGTGCGTTTCGTGCTCGCCCCCGACGGCACGGTCGTCGCCGACGTCGACGAGCGGCTGCCGGGTCGCGGTCTCTGGGTGGCGGCCGAGCGGTCGGCCTTGGCCGAAGCGGTGCGTCGCAACCTGTTCGCCAAGGCGGCGGGTGCGCCGGCCCGGCCACCGGCCGATCTCGTCGAGCGGGTCGAGGCAGCGGTCCGTCGCCGCTGCCTCGATCTCTTGGGCCTCGCCCGGCGGGCCGGCCTCGTGACGGCCGGGTTCGACCAGGTGGAGGCGGCGCTGCGGCAGGGCGGGGTCGGCCTCGTGCTGATCGCCCGCGACGCCGCGAGCCAGGCCGTGAAGCTGCGCCGGCTGGCCGGCGGGCTGCCGGTCCACTGCGGTCTCGAGCGGGTCGAGCTCGGCCGCGCCCTGGGTCGCGACGAGCTCGTCTACGTCGCGGTGGGCGCGGGTACGCTCACCCGGCGCCTCGAGCGCGAGCTCGCCCGGCTCGACGGGCTCGCGGAAGGAACCCGGCCGCCGGTGCCGGGTGGGAGCGGAACGCAAGAGGGCGGTGACGATCGATGACGGACGTCAAGGGCGAGGACAAGAACCCGCGGATCGGCATCGCCCGGCCGACGCCGCCGCGGATCGAGCTCAAGAAGACCGTCGAGAGCGGCGTGGTCCGGCAGAGCTTCAGCCACGGCCGGAGCAAATCGGTCGCGGTCGAGGTCAAACGCAGCCGGCCGATCGTGGGGCGGCCGATGCCGGTCCCCGCGACGCCCGCGGCCGGCGCCGCGCCGAGCGCCGCCCCGGCC
>DAIOUO010000257.1:0-5181 GCA_036759485.1 Geminicoccaceae bacterium
GATGCCGCTGCCGGCGCCCGTTACCCAAGCGACCTTCCCCTCGAGCCGACCCGGCCTTGCTCCCGCCCGTGCCGCGGGCGAGCCTCGGCCTCGCGGACGATCGGGGAGGAGGCGATGGGTCGGCTCGAGGGGAAGGTCGCTTGGGTAACGGGCGCCGGCAGCGGCATCGGTGCGGCGAGCGCCCGCGCGCTCGCCGCGGAAGGGGCGGTGGTGGTGCTGAGCGGTCGGCGGCGGGAAGCCCTCGAGGCGGTCGCGGCCGGGCTCTCCGGGCGCAGCCTCGTCGCACCCTGCGATGTGACCCGCGCGGCGGAGGTGGAGGGGGTGGTCGGCCGGATCCGGGCCGAGCTCGGCCGGCTCGACATCCTGTTCGCCAACGCCGGCACGAACGTCGTCCGCCGCGACTGGGCGCAGCTCGCGCCCGTGGATGTCGAGGCGGTGATCGCCGGCAACCTCACGAGCGGCTTTCTCTGCGCGCTCGCCGTGCTGCCTCTCATGCGGGCGCAGAAAGACGGCCTCCTGATCCACACCGCCTCGATCGCCGGCCGGCTCGTCGGTCTGCTCTCCGGGCCGGCCTACACCGCCGCCAAGCACGGGCTCGTGGCGATGAGCCACGCCTTGAACATTCAGGAGGGGGTGAACGGTATCCGCTCGACGGTGATCCTGCCGGGCGAGGTCGCGACCCCCATCCTCGACAAGCGACCGGTGCCGGTGAGCGCGGAGGACAGGGCCCGTATGCTCCGACCGGAGGACGTGGCCGATCTCGTGCTCTACCTCGCCTGCCTACCGGCGCGGGTGCGGATCGACGAGGTCTGGATCACGCCCACCTGGAACCGGGCGCACGTGGCCGAGCTCGAGCGCGCCGGCATGATGCCCCGGGCCCAGCAGGGCTAGCCACCGGCGCGGCGCGGCGCGGGCCGATCGAGGTCGGGCAAGAACCAGACCGCGAGGCCGACGGCCGGAGTGACCGCAACGAGGCCGAAGACGGTCTCGATCGAGGTGAGGTCGGCGAGCCAGCCGAGCACGGCCGCGGCGATCCCGCCCATGCCGAAGGCGAAGCCGAAGAAAAGGCCGGCGATCATGCCGACCCGGCCGGGCAGGAGCTCCTGGGCGTAGACGACGATCGCCGGGAAGGCCGAGGCCATGAGGAAGCCCACGAGCACGGCGAGCACCGCGGTGCCGAAGAGTCCGAGAAAGGGCATGGCGAGGGTGAAGGGCAGCACCCCGGCGATCGACAGCCAGAGCACGGGCTTGCGGCCGATCCGATCGCCGATCGGGCCGCCGAAGAAGGTGCCGGCGGCGGTCGCCGCGAGGAACAGGAAGAGGTGGATCTGGGCCGCGCCGACCCCGAGATCGAACCGGTCGATCAGGTAGAAGGCGTAGTAACTCGCGAAGAAGGCGGTGTAGATGTTCTTCGAGAAGGTGAGCGCGATCAGTACCACGAGTGCCACCACCACCGCCCGGCGGCCGACGGGCGAGGCGGGCCGGGCGGCGGCACCGGGCCGGCTGCGCAGCTCGGCGAGGTGCGCCGCGTACCAGCGGCCGACCCGAGCGAGGAGCAGGATGCCGGCCAGGCCCAGGAGCGCGAACCAGGCGGCGTGCGCCTGGCCCGCGGGCACGACGAGGAGGGCCACGAGCAGCGGTCCGAGCGCCTGACCGGAATTGCCGCCCACCTGGAAGAGCGACTGGGCGAAGCCGTAGCGCCCGCCCGAGGCGAGACGGGCGACCCGCGAGGCCTCGGGGTGGAAAATCGAGGAACCGACGCCGATCAGGGCGGCGGCGGCGAGCACGGCGGCGAAGCCCGTGGCACCGGCCAACAGCAGGATTCCGACCAGGCTCGCGGCCATGCCGAAGGCGAGGGAGTAGGGGAGCGGCCGCCGGTCGGTCCAGGCCCCGACGAAGGGCTGCAGGACCGAGGCCGTGAGTTGGAAGACGAGGGTGACGATCCCGATCTGGGCGAAGGAGAGCCCGAGCGGGTCCTTGATCAGTGGGTAGATCGACAGCAGCACCGACTGGAGCGTGTCGTTGATCAGGTGACCGCCGCTCACGGCGAGCAGGATCGGAAGCGTGCCGCCCGCGACCGCCGCCCTCGCGGCACCCGCCATCCGCGCTTCCGTCGCCACGACCGATCCTCCACGATCTCCGCGGCTGCTTGCGCTCCCGCCGACCCGTCGGGCAAGAGCGCGCGCGAGATGGCTCCCGTGCGCGCCCCGGTAGGGGGCCGGTCGGAGCGGGCGTGGGGAGGACGGTCGTGCCGGCGATGGGCGAACTCGACCATCCGGAGATCCGCGAGGCGGTGCGGCGGCTGTGCGAGCGGTTCCCGGGCGCCTACTGGCGGGCGCTGGATCGCGAGCGGGCCTACCCGACCGAGTTCGTGCGGGCGCTGACCGAGGCGGGCTGGCTCGCGGCCCTGATCCCCGAGGCGTACGGCGGTGCCGGGCTCGGGCTCTCGGCGGCCTGCGCGATCCTCGAGGAGATCCACGCCGCGGGCTGCAACGCCGCCGCTTGCCACGCCCAGATGTACACGATGGGTACCTTGTTGCGGCACGGCAGTCCGGAGCAGAAACAGCGCTGGCTGCCCGAGATCGCGGCCGGGCGAGTCCGCCTGCAGGCCTTCGGCGTCACCGAGCCCACCTCCGGCACCGACACCACGGCGTTGCGAACCACCGCCCGGCGCGAGGGCGACCGGTGGATCGTCTCGGGGCAGAAGATCTGGACCTCGCGGGCCGAGCATTCCGACCTCATGCTGCTCTTGGCCCGCACCACGCCCAAGGAGCAGGTGCGGCGGCGCACCGAGGGGCTCTCGGTGTTCCTGGTCGATCTGCGCGAGGCCAAGGGCCGCGGCCTCGAGATCCGGCCGATCCGCACCATGATGAACCACGCCACCACCGAAATTTTCATGGACGGGCTCGAGCTGCCGCTCGACGCGCTGGTGGGCGAGGAGGGCAAGGGGTTCCGCTACATCCTCTCGGGCATGAACGCCGAGCGGATCCTGATCGCCGCGGAGTGCATCGGTGACGCCCGCTGGTTCGTCGACAAAGCGGTGGCCTACGCCAAGGAGCGGGTCGTGTTCGGCCGGCCGATCGGCCAGAATCAGGGAATCCAGTTCCCGATCGCCCGCGCCTATGCCCAGACCCGGGCGGCGGCCTTGATGGTGCGCGAGGCGGCCCGGCTCTACGAGGGGGGGGCGGACCCCGGAGCGGAAGCCAACACGGCCAAGCTCCTCGCCGCCGATGCGGCCTGGGCGGCCGCCGAGGCCTGCCTGCAGACGCACGGCGGCTTCGGCTTCGCCGAGGAGTACGACGTGGAGCGCAAGTTCCGCGAGACGCGGCTCTACCAGGTGGCGCCGATCTCGACCAACTTGATCCTCTCCTATCTCGGCGAGCACGTGCTGGGGCTCCCGCGTTCCTACTAGCGGCGCTCGATCCGAACATCCGCCGATTCGTTCGGGCCTTGGTTGACAGAAGTCCGTGATAGGACTATAGCCTTTGAGAGCGATCACCCGCGGTCCCAGGATCGGAGCCCAGCCATGCCGCGCAATCCCACACCCGCCCAGTCGGAGGCCGCCCGGCGCAACGGCCGCCGCTCGAAGGGCGCCCGCACCCCCGAGGGCCGGGCCCGGCTCGCCGAGGCCGCCACCCGGCACAATCTCACCGGCGCCTTCCGCCTCCTGCCGGGCGAGGATCGGCTCGCCTTCGAGCGGCTGCGGCGGGCCTGGCACGAGCGGCTGCAGCCGGCCGACCGTGCCGAGCGGGAGGCGGCCGACGCGCTCGTGGCGCAGATCTGGCGCCGCCAGCGGCTGGACGTGCTCGAGGTCCGGGTGCTCACCGCGATCCTCTACGACCAGCCGCGCGACGGCCTGCCTTCGCTCGAGACGATCCTCCGCTACCGCGCCCGGCTCGACCGCGAGCGCGAGGAGGTCGAGCGCGAGCTGTTGACCCTGCGCGCCTGCCGACCGGCGGCGCCCGCCCGGGTCGACGGGCGGCGGCCGATCCGGGTCGAGCCCGACACCCTGCCGGTGCCCCCGGGGGAGGATGCGGCGAAGGACGAGCTCGCGGATTGGGCCAGCGAGGAGCTGGAGGAGCGCGGAATCGTCGTGCCACTTCGCCCCCGACTGCACTGAGCGGGCGGCCGCCCCGCCGCGGCCCGGAGCGAGCCCGGGTCGAGCGCCCGCATCCGGCCCATGCCGCCCGGCCGCTTGACCCTTGGGCGGATCCGGCCGCGTGATGCAGAGACGAGTGGCAGTCCCCCGAGGGCGGGAGGCGATCGGTGGCCGGCGTCTACGAGCGGCTCGGGGTGCGGCGCATCGTCAACGCCAAGGGACCCTCCACCCGACTCTCGGGCGGGCCGATGCGGCCCGAGGTCGTGGCAGCCATGGCCGAGGCCGCCTCCTGCTGCGTCGACCTGCTCGAGCTGCACGCGGCAGCCTCCCGTAGGCTCGCCGAGCTGACCGGCGCCGAGGCGGGGCTCGTCACCGCCGGTGCCGCCGCGGCCCTGCTCCTGGGCGCCGCAGCCTGTGCCACCGGGCTCGATCCGGCGGCGATGGCGCGCCTGCCGGAGAGCGTCACGGGCCGCGACCGGGTCGTCATGGTGCGCAGCCAGCGCAACCAGTACGACCATGCGGTGCGGACGGTCGGTCTCGCGATCGTCGAGGTCGGCCTGCCCGACCGGTTCGCCGGGGCCGGCTGTCGGGATGCCGAGCCCTGGGAGATCGCAGCCGCGATCGACGCGCGGACCGCAGCCGTACTCTGGGTCGCCGACCCGCTCGCTCGGCCACCCTTGCCCGAGGTCGCGGCGGTGGCGCGAAGCCGCGGCGTTCCGGTCCTGGTCGACGCGGCCGGGAGGTTGCCGCCGAAAGCGAACCTGCGCCGCTTCCTCGAGGAGGGGGCGGACCTCGTGGCCTTCAGCGGTGGCAAGGCGATCGGCGGGCCGCAGGCGAGCGGGCTACTGCTCGGTCGGCGCGACCTCGTGGCCGCGGCGGCGCTGCAGATGCTCGACATGGACTATCCGCCGGGCGGTTTCCGGCCCGACCCGGCGTTCCTCCCGCTCGACCGGCTGCCGGGCCTGCCCCCGCACGGCATCGGCCGCCCCTGCAAAGTCGGCAAGGAGCAGATCGTGGGTCTCTTGACCGCCCTCGAGCCGCTCGTAGACGCCGGCCACCGATCGCCTCCCGCCCTCGGGGGA
>DAIOUO010000258.1:0-5180 GCA_036759485.1 Geminicoccaceae bacterium
TTCCGCGACCGCCCGGCCGGCCGCGCCCGCACCGGCACCGCCGCCCGAGCGGCTCGCCGCGCGCGAGCCCGCCGGCGGCGGCTCCTGGGGCGTGCAGATCGCCGCGGTCAGCTCGCGCGAGGCGGCCGAGCGCGGCTGGAGCCAGCTCCAGAGCCGCCATCCCGATGTCCTGGGTTCGCTGCGGCTGCGGGTCGACGAGGCTCGGCTGGCGAGCGGCCTCACCCTCTACCGGCTGCAGGGGCTCGGTTTCCCCGATCGCGAGAGTGCCGCCCAGGCCTGCGCCCGGCTCAAGGCCGCCGGCACCGAGTGCTTCGTCGTGGGCGGCCGTTGAGCTCGCCCCGCCCGGCGATCGTCGCCCTCGAAGGTCCCGTCCTCGGCGTCGAGGAGGCGGCGGTGCTGGCCCGGCTGCCGCCCGCGGGCGTCATCCTCTTCGCCCGCAACTGCCGCGACCGGGCCCGACTGCGCCGCCTGGTCACCGATGTGCGTACCGCCTGCGGACCGCGCCCCCTCCTCCTGCTGGTGGACCAGGAGGGCGGCCGGGTGCAGCGGCTCCGCCCGCCCGAGTGGCGCTCGCTTCCGGCGATGGCGACCGTGGGCGCGCTCGCCGAACGCGACCCGGCTTCGGGCGAGCGCGCCGCCCGCCTGGTCGGCCGGCTGATCGCCCACGATCTGGCCGAGGTCGGGATCGACGCGACCGCGGCACCCTGCCTCGACCTCGCCTTCCCGGAGACCACCGAGGCGATCGGCGATCGCAGCTTCGGTGGCGATCCCGAGCGCGTCGGCCGGCTCGGCCGGGCCCTGCTCGAGGGGCTGTTCGAGGGTGGCGTGCTGGGTGTGATCAAGCACCTGCCCGGCCACGGCCGGGCCCGACTCGACAGCCACCGCGTCCTGCCCCGGGTCGAAGCCTCGGCGGAGGCGCTCGCCTCGAGCGACTTCCTGCCCTTTCGCGTCTGCGCCGATGCGCCCTTGGGCATGAGCGCGCATCTGGTGTACGAGGCGCTCGATCCCGAGCGGCCGGCCACCTTGTCGCCGCGCGTGATCGAGGGGACCATCCGCGGGGCGATCGGCTTTCGGGGCCTGCTCTTGAGCGACGATCTCGACATGGGGGCGCTCTCGGGTCCCTCGCCCGAGCGGGCCCGGGCGGCGCTCGCCGCCGGCTGCGACCTCGTCCTCCACTGCCGGGGCGAGCTCGCCGACACCACCGCCCTCCTCGAAGCCCTGCCGCCCGCCTCCGACCGTCTCCTCGAGCGGCTCTGGCGGCTCGCCGAGCGGCCCGGGCCGCGCGCTCCGCTCGAGGTCGCGGCCGCTGCGGCCGAGCTCGACCGGCTGCTCGGGACGGGCTGAGCGGTGGAGAGCCTGGCCGAACTCGGCCGCACCCTCTCGGTGTGGCTCCTCCCCGTGCTGCTCGCGATCACGCTGCACGAGGCGGCGCACGGCTGGGCGGCCGAGAAGCTCGGCGACGACACCGCCCGCCGGCTCGGCCGGGTCACCGCCAACCCGCTGCGCCACGTCGACCCGTTCGGCACCTTCCTGCTGCCGGGCCTGTTGATCCTCATGAAGTCGCCCTTCGTCTTCGGCTGGGCCAAGCCCGTGCCGGTCGCCTTCCACCGGCTGCGCGATCCCAAGCGCGACATGGTCTGGGTGGCGCTCGCCGGCCCCGCCGTGAACCTCTTGCAGGCGGTGATCGCCGCCTGGGCCATGCATTTCACCGACCTGCCGCCCGAGTGGCTCGGTGCCTGGCTGCACCAGAACCTCAACAACGCGGTCGTCGCCAACGTCTTCCTGGCCGCCTTCAACCTGATCCCGCTGCCGCCGCTCGACGGCGGCCGGATCCTCACCGGCCTGCTGCCCGCGCCCTTGGCCTGGCGCTTCGCCCGCATCGAGCGGCTCGGGCTCCTCGTCCTCCTCGGTCTCGCGGTCCTGGTGCCGCTCGCCGCCGAGCAGCTCGGCTACAGCTTCAACCCGCTCCTCCTGGTCCTCTTGCCGCTGGCCGACCTGCTCTTCGCCCTGGTCCTGGAACTCGGCCTCTGGTGAGACGGTCTCGGTGCTCGCCCCGGCGCAGGACTTCGCCGTCAGCCTCGAAGGCTTCGAGGGGCCCCTCGACCTGCTGCTCGACCTCGCTCGCGCCCAGAAGGTCGATCTCGGGCGCATCTCGATCGTGGCGCTCGCCGATCAGTATCTCGCCTATCTCGAGCGCGCCAAGGCCGCCCGACTCGCG
Source organism: Geminicoccaceae bacterium (assembly GCA_036759485.1). Taxonomy (GTDB): domain Bacteria; phylum Pseudomonadota; class Alphaproteobacteria; order Geminicoccales; family Geminicoccaceae; genus JANXAZ01. Next base: position 2,219 of record DAIOUO010000258.1, read on the forward strand.
CTCGCGGCCGAATATCTCGTCATGGCGGCCTGGCTCGCCTACCTCAAGTCCCAGCTCCTCCTGCCGCCCGCCGAGCGGGACGAGCCCGATGCCACCCTCGCCGCCCGAGCCCTCGCCGAGCGGCTCGGCACGCTCGACGCGATCCGTGCCGCCGTGGTCTGGCTCGAGGCCCGGCCCCGGCTGGGGCGCGAGCGGCTGCCGCGGGGTGCCGCCGAGCCTCTGCCGGTTCGGATCGAGCCGCGGCTGCGCGCGAGCCTCGCCGAGCTCGTGGCGGCCGGAGCCCGGCTCGCCGCGGGGCGCGTGCCCGAAAGGCTGCGCCTCGCGCGCCCGCCGCTCCTGACCGTCGAAACCATGCTCGAGCGCATCGCCCGCCGCCTGACCGGCCAGGATTGGCGCGATCTCGCGAGCTTCCTGCCGGCCGGTCTCGCCCCCGGCCTCGAGCGCCGCGCGGCCCTCGCGGCGGGCCTCGTGGCCGGGCTCGAGCTCGCCCGCCGGGGCACGGTCGAGCTCGAGCAGCCCTTCCCCTTCGGCCCCGTGCTGCTGCGCCGCCGAGCCTGATCGAGCCATGAGCGAACGCCCGAGCGCTCCCCCCGCCGGCACCGAGCGGACCGCCCGTCCCGAGCCGGGCTCGCCCCGGCCGGCTTCCCGGCTGCCGGCGCCCGAGCGAGCGGAGGTACCGGCTTCCGGCCTCGCCGAGGCGCCCGCCTCGGCCTTCGCCCCGGCCGTCGCCGAGGCGAGCGGAGTCGGCACGGCGGAGGCCGATCGCGCCGCGTTGGAGACCCGGGCCGGCACGCCCGAGGAGGCCGGGGCCGGGCCCGATCCGCTGGCGCTGGTCGAGGCCTACCTCTTCGCCGCCCCGGAGCCGGTCGAGGAGCGGGAGATCCAGCTCTTGTTGGGCGCCCGGGCCGACGCCGCGGCCGTGCTCGCGACGCTCGAGGCCGACTATCGCCGGCGCGGCGTGCGGCTCGAGCGGATCGGCCGGAGCTGGGCCTTCCGCACCGCCCCCGAGCTCGCCGCCCATCTGACCCGCGTCGTCCGGCCGCTGCGCCGGCTCTCGAAGGCGGCCCTCGAGACCCTCGCGGTGATCGCTTGGCAGCAGCCCGTGACCCGCGCCGAGATCGAGGCGGTGCGCGGCGTGAGCCTCTCGGCCGGCACCCTCGAGCTGTTGATCGAGGCCGGCTGGGTGGCGCCCAGAGGCCGGCGCGAGGTGCCCGGCCGGCCGCTCACCTGGGGGACCACCCAGGCCTTCCTCGACGCTTTCGGCCTCGCCTCGCTCGCCGATCTGCCGAAGCTCGAGGAGCTCGCCGCCGACGGGCTTTTCAAGCCGCCGGCCGGTGATTAGATCCTGGGCGTCGCAGGAGGGCCGGCATCGGGTCGGCCCGCGATGTCCCGGTGGTATGGCCGCGGCCGCGATCCTCGCCCGCGCGCCCGGGCGGCAGGGTCTGCGCGTCTCGGGTCTGTCGCACCGCTTCGGCTGGCGTCGGGTGGTCGAGAACATCGACCTCGTGGTGCCGCCGGGCGAGATTCATTGCCTCGTGGGCCCCTCGGGCTGCGGCAAGACGACGACGCTCAGGCTGATCGCCGGCCTCGAGACGATCCAGGAGGGCGAGATCGCGATCGACGGCCGGGTGGTCGCCCGGCCCGGCGCCATGCTGCCGCCCGAGGCCCGAAGGGTCGGCCTCATGTTCCAGGACTTCGCCCTCTTCCCCCATCTGCGGGTCGAGGAGAACGTGGCCTTCGGCCTGGCGGGCCGGCCGAAGGAGGAGCGCCGCGCCCGGGTCGCCGAACTGTTGCGCCGCGTCGACATGGAGCGGCACGCCAAGTCCTGGCCGCACACGCTCTCGGGTGGCGAACAGCAGCGTGTCGCACTCGCCCGCGCCCTCGCCCCGTCGCCCGACCTCATGCTCCTCGACGAGGCCTTTTCCGCCCTCGACACCACGCTCCGCGCCCAGGTCCGCGAGGAGACCATCGCCATCCTCAAGGAGACGGGCACCCCGACCCTCCTCGTCACCCACGACGCCGAGGAGGCGGTCCGGGTCGGCGATCGCATCCACGCCATGGAGGGCGGCCGGATCGTCCAGAGCGGCACCCCGGCCGAGCTCTACCAGAACCCGCGCGACCTCTTCGTGGCGGGCTTCTTCGGCCCGGTGAACCGCTTCACGCTCACCGCCGCCCAGGGCCATGTCGACACGCCGGTCGGCCGGGTCGCCGCCCCCGGGATCGCCGCCGGCACCCGGGTCGAGGTGGTGGTGCGCCCCGAGGGCATCGAGCTCGCCCCGTCGGGTGCCGGCCGCGGGCTGCCCGCCACCGTGGTCGAGCGACGCGATCTCGGGCCCGTGCACCTCGTCTGGCTCCGGCTCGTCGACGGCGGGGTGGTCAAGGTCCGCCGCACCCTGCCGCCCGCGGCCGTACCGGGCGATGCGGTCGAGGTGGTCCTCGACCCGGCTCATGCCTTCGTCTATCCCTCCACGGGCGCGGGCTGAGGCGGTCCGGTCGCGCCGGGGGTCGGGCTTTGCCAGATTCGGCGCCCGGGACGCGGCGGGACGCGGGCCGGTGCGCACGGAGCCCGGGTGATGTTCGACATCGGCTGGTCGGAAATGCTGGTCATCCTGGTCGTGGCCCTCGTGGTCATCGGCCCCAAGGACCTGCCCAAGGTCGCCCGTCAGGTCGGCCGCTGGACCGGCAAAGCGCGCGCCATGGCCCGCGAGTTCCAGCGCTCCTTCGACGACATGGCGCGCGAGGCGGAGCTCGAGGAGATCAAAGCCGGGCTGCAGAAGATGAACCCCGTCAACCTCGAGCACACGATCCGCGAGACGATCGACCCCGACCGTAAGCTCGAGAAGGCGCTCGATGTGCGCGACACCCTGGAGAGCGAGGCCCGCTCGATCGAGGACGCGCTCGAGCGGGCGCCGGCCTCGAGTCCGCCGCCGCCCGCCGGCACCGCCCCGCCCGCGCCCGAGCC
>DAIOUO010000259.1:0-5174 GCA_036759485.1 Geminicoccaceae bacterium
CGCCATCTGCGCGCCCATCTCTGGCGACCCCAGGCGACCCTGCTCTTCGTGGGCTACCAGCCGCCCGGCAGGCTCGGCCAGGTGATCCTCTCGGGCGAGCGGCGAGTCCGCATCGCCGGCGAGGAGGTCGCCGTCCGCGCCCGCATCCGCACCACCGACGCCGTCGCCGGCCACGCCGATCACCGCGAGCTCCTCGCCTGGATCCTCCGGCGCCGGCCGATCGCGGGCTCGATCTTCCTGGTCCGTGCCGAGGAGGCGGCGGCGGTCGCGCTGCGCGCCGAGCTCGCGGCCGAAGGGCTCGATCCGCTCCGCATCCTGATCCCGCAGCTCGACCAGCGCTTCGCGCTCCGGCGCGACGGCCCGGCCGAACCCCTACCGGGGCCCCGCCGGCTCGAGCCGCGCTTCGCGGCCGCCCCGGCCGATTGGCACAACGCCTACGCCCGGCTCCTTCTCGACATCGCCGACGAGGTCCGCCAGCTGCCGGACGATCGCTCGCGCCTCGAGTTGCTCGGCCGACTGCGGCGGACGCTGCGGGCATGACATACCGGGGGGCCACGGTGGGATGCACTCCTGTCGCGTTCGAGTGACACCGTTAACCGCCGCCACGGCAGGATGGCCTCCGACCGTTCCTGCCCCTTGTCGGCCGGTCATCGTCCCGTCACGTTGGCGGCCGGCAGGGAGGGCACCCGGGCGGCCGACGCTGGGTAGTAAAGATGAGCGAGCAAGGTGGGCGTGAGCGGGGTGCCGCTCGCCTGATCCGAACGGACCAGTTCGTCCGCCCGGTCCTCTCGACCGGGGCACTGGCGAACGACAATCGTCGCCGCCTGGAGCGCGGTTCGGTGTCGCTCGCCCGCGCGGTCGTGGGCACCGCCCCGTGCCATCGCCCGCTGTCACGCTCGGCTCCCACGGCTCCGCGCCGGCCCGAGCCGTCGCCCCCGGATCCCTCGCTCGCGCTCGCCGTCGGCTGGCTCGGTCAGAACCTCGCGCTCTGGACGAGCGGCGTCGGTGCCGCCTGCCGACTGCCGCCGGTCGCCTCCGGCCTCGCACTCTGGCGGGCCTGCAGCGAGCTCGGCTTCGTGGGCGTCGCGAGCTGTGCGAGCCTCGCCGCGAGCGGCGTCGAACTCGTCGGCGTCACGATCGCGGGCGTGCTGGGCGCGGCCACCCGCCGCCGGGGCTCGCCCGCCTCTTCCTGAGGCGAGGCCCGCCGCCCGTTTCCCGAAGCCCGAAGATCCGGACCTCAGAGGCGCGCCGTGCCCGGAAGGCGCGGCGCCCCCCTCGCTCAAGCCGCGGTCCGACGCGCCTGCGCCAGCCGCCAGACCCGCTCCGGCGTCGCCGGCATGTCGACGTGGCGCACACCCAGCGCATCCGCGAGCGCGTTGATCACGGCGGCACAGGAGCCGACCGAGCCCGCCTCGCCGCAGCCCTTCACGCCCATGGGATTGCTGCGGCAGCGCACCTCGATCGTCGAAAAGTCGAAGGAGGGCAGATCGTCCGCCCGCGGCATGCAATAGTCCATGAAGGAGCCGGTCACGAGCTGGCCCGAGCGATCGTAGACCGTCCGTTCGAGCAACGCCTGACCGATCCCCTGCACCACGCCCCCGTGGACCTGGCCTTCGACCAGGAGCGGGTTCACCACGACCCCGAAATCGTCGACCACCGTGTAGCGGACGATGCGCGTCACCCCGGTGTCGGGATCGACCTCGACCTCGGCCACGTGGCAGCCGTTCGGGAAAGTCCAGGCGTCCAGCTTGATCGTCGCCGCCGCATCCAGCCCCTGCTCGAGGCCGGCGGGCTTCACCGTCATGGTCCGCACCCGCTCCGCGAGCTCCATGATGCCGATCGCCCGATCGGTGCCGGCCACCCGGAACGTGCCCTCGGCGAACGTGATGTCGGCGACCGCCGCTTCGAAGACGTGCGCCGCGGCGAGCTTTCCCTTCTCGATCACCCGGTCCGAGGCCTCGCAGATCGCCACGCCCTCGGCTGTCAGCGAGCGCGAGCCGCCGGTGCCGCCACCGTCGGCGATCGCGTCCGTGTCGCCCTGGACGATCCGCACCTTTTCGAACGGCACGCCCAACCGCTCGACCAGCACCTGGGCATAGGCCGTCTCGTGGCCCTGACCGTTGCTCTGGGTCCCGACCAGCACCTCGACCGCGCCGTCGCCGGCGAAGCGCACTGTGGCGTGCTCGACCGGGTTGCCCATCGTCGATTCGATGTAATAGCAGAGCCCGATGCCGCGCAGCTTGCCGCGCGCGGCCGCCTCGGCCCGCCGCGCCGGGAAGCCCTGCCAGTCGGCCCGCCGGACGGCCTCGTCCATCACTCGCGCGAATTCGCCCGAATCGTAGACCTCGCCGGCCGCCGTCTTGAACGGCATCTGCTCGGGGCGGATGAAGTTCTTGCGTCGCAGCTCGAGCCGGTCGATGCCGAGCTCGGCCGCGGCCACGTCCATGAGCCGCTCCATGCAGTAGATCGATTCGGGCCGCCCCGCGCCCCGATAGGCGTCCACCGGCACGGTGTTGGTGAACACCGCCTTGACGCCGTAGCTCAGGCATTTGACGTCGTAGACGCCGGGCAGGACCTTGAGCGCCGCCCAGGTCGGGATGAAGGGGGCGTAGAAATAGTAATAGGCGCCCATGTTCGCGATCACCCGGCAGCGCATGCCGAGGATCCGGTGATCGGCGTCGAAGGCGAGCTCCGCCACCGTCACGTGGTCGCGGCCCTGGCTGTCGGAGAGGAACGCCTCGCCCCGCTCGCTCGTCCACTTGACCGGCCGAGCGAGTTTCTTGGCGGCGAAGGCGCAGAGCGTGTACTCGCCGTAGAACATCGCCTTCATGCCGAAGCCGCCGCCCACGTCGGGGGTCAGTACGCGCACCTTCTCCTTGGGCAGGCCGAGGCTCTGGGCGAGCACGTCGCGGAACGCCCAGCCGCCCTGCGTGCAGGTGTGCACGGTGAGCTTGCCCGCGGCCGCGTCCCACTCGGCCACCGCCGCGCGAGGCTCCATGGGGTTGCACACGAGCCGGTTGTTGACGAGCTCGAGCCGCACGGTGCGGGCCGCCTTCGCGAAGGCGTCGGCGACCGCCTTCTCGTCACCGAAATGCCAGTCGAAGGCGACGTTGTTCGGGCATTCGGCGTGCACCGGCAGCGCCCCGGCGCCGATCGCCCCGGCCGTGTCGACCACCGCATCCAACGGCTCCCAATCGATCTCGACGAGTTCGGCCGCATCGCGCGCCTGGGCCCGCGTCTCGGCCACCACGAAGGCCACCTTGTCACCCACATAGCGGGCCTTGTCGCGGACGAGCACGGGATGCGGCGGCATCGGCGCGTCGCTGCCGTCGCGGTTCTTCATCGGCACGAAGCAGGGAACGGCGGCCTCGCCCGTGTCCGCCGCCGTCAGCACCGCGAGCACCCCCGGGGCGGCCAGCGCCCGGCTCGTGTCGATCCGGCGGATCCGGGCATGCGCGTGCGGGCTGCGCACCACGTAGCCGTAGGCCTGACCCGGGAGGTTGATGTCGTCGGTGTAACGGCCGCGGCCGGTGACCAGCCGTTGGTCCTCCACACGCCGAACCGGCTGGCCGATCCCGAACTTCGCCATCGCTCCCTCCCTCGAGCCGCTCCGCCCCGAGGCGGCCGCGCCCGGCCGATATAGGGCCCGGCCGAAGCCCCCTCAACCGTCGCGCCGGAAGAGCCGGTAGGCGCCGGTCGCGGTGGCGAGCAACGGCCCCGTCGCACTGCCCTCGTGCAGGTGCATGACGAGGTGCGCCACGCTCTTGCCGAGATGGTCGATCCGGGCGGTGGCCACCACTCGGCCGGGACGGGCGGCGCGGATGAAATTGGCCGAGAGCGAGATCGTGGCGATCCGCGCGAGCGCCTCGCCGACCGCGAGCGCCGCCGCCACCCCGCCCACCGTGTCGAGCAGCACGAGCGTGACACCACCGTGCGCGACCCCGTACTGGCTCGTGTGCCGCTCCGAGAGGTCGAGCTCGACCAGGAGCCCCGCCCGCTCGTCGACCGCGAACCGGTAGCCCACGAGCCTTTCGAAGGGCCCGGTCAGGGGCTCGCCGCCCACCCGGGCGAGCGCCGCCTCGAGCCGCTCGCGCAAGCTCGCGCCCGCACCGGCACCCGCGCTCACAGCCAACCCCGCCGCTTGAAGAGGAGATAGGGGAGCACCGCCGAGACCACCATGAGCAGGAGCGCGAAGGGATAGCCGAGCGGCCAGGCGAGCTCCGGCATGTGCTCGAAGTTCATCCCGTAGATGCTGGCGATCAGTGTCGGCGGCAGGAACACCACCGCCACGACCGAGAAGATTTTGATGATGTTGTTCTGCTCGATGTTGATGAGGCCGAGGGTCGCCTCGAGCAGGAAGCCGATCTTTTGGGACAGGAAGGCCGTATGGTCGAGCAGCGACTGGACGTCGCGGACCAGCGCCTTGGCCCGGGCGCGCGTCTCCTTGCGATTGCCGACCGCGGCGAGCTCGCTCACCCCCACCGCCAGGAGCACCCGCTGCAACGTCAGGAGGCTCTCCCGCAGCTTGGCCGTGGTGTCGCCGCTCCGGCCGACCCGCTCGACCGTCTCGACGAGGTCGGGCCGCGGCCCGCTGCGCCCGCCGTTGCGGCCGGCGGCGCCGAAGATCGCGCTCGAGAGCTGGTCGACCTCGAGATCGGTCTTCTCGAGGATGTCGGCGAGCCGGGCCACGATCTGCTCCAAGAGCCAGAAGAACACCGCCTGGCCGCTGGAAAGGCCGGCCCCGGTGCGCTCGAGCCGCGTCTTGATGGTCCGAAAGGGCTGCGGGTCGTCGTAGCGCAGGGTCACGAGCCGGTCGCCCTTGAGGATGAAGGTCACCTCGGTGGTGGCGGGCGGCGGCTCGTCGGCGTGGAAGACCAGCGTCGCGGTGAGGAACAGCGCCTCGTTCTCCTCGTAGACCCGCGAGGAGGCCTCGATCTCCTGCATCTCCTCGCGCGACGGCATGGCGATGCCGAGCGCGCGCTCGACCACCCGCACCTCCTCCGGTGTGGGCGCCTTGAGGTCGAGCCAGACGATGTCGCCCGGCAGCGGCTCCGAGGGCGGCCGCTCGTGCACCTGGAGCTCGCGGCCGAGTCGCGTGAGTGTGCCGAGCATGGGTCCCCCGCCGACGCAGGCCGCTCTCCCTCTAGCCGAGCCGCGCGCCCCCTCCAACCGCC
>DAIOUO010000260.1:0-5173 GCA_036759485.1 Geminicoccaceae bacterium
TCAGGGCAGAGGCCTGAAGTCTGGTCCGACCCCACTAAAAGGTGAGCTCCCGGCCGGTCTTAATCCCTTCTTCGTCAGGGCAGAGGCCTGAAGGGACCCCCCTCGAAAAACCGAGGTAGGACAAAGGCTTCCGATACACGATCACAAAATCCACAGCGGGCGAAAGAGTTGGCTCCAACTCTACCTCCGCGTGTGGCGCCGCGCATCCCGCAGAACCGATCATACCCCGTCCGTCAAGCCCGACAAGCTTGTCGGCAGTTGGGAAAGCCGAAGACCGCGCGCGCCCGCCGCCGCCTCGAGCCGGGGCACCAGACCCGCGTCCATCCAACCGCGCACCGCCTCCCACTCGTCGGCGCCGAGCGGCTCGAAACCGTGATTCAGGATCGACTGGTTGCGGCTCTCCTTCCAACGCGACAGGCGCTTCATGAGATCGGTCTGCTTCGACTTCTTGGCGCTCAGCTCCTTGGGGCCGAGGAGAGCCGTCAGCCAATGCTCGCGCAGCTCGTGGCGGACGATGTCGAGCCCCTGCTCGAGTGGCACCTTGAGCGGCTCGCCGGTGCGGCGCCGGTCGAGCTCGGCGAACAGTTCGGGGGAGATCGCGTCTTTCGGCACGCGGTAGGTGTCGATCCGCCGCTCGGCCCAGAGGACCCACTGCACGGTGGCCTCGACCACGCGGTAGGCGCGGGCGATGGCGTCGTCGAACCGCCCCTGCGCCGCGCGCCGGCAGGCATTGTGCCAGATGTCGAGCGGCAGAAGCGGATCCTCGGGCGGCAGCCAACGCTTGCGGCCGCCGTCGAGGGCGGTCCGACCGGCATTGGCGGCGAGGGCCAGCAGCGCGGGACGCAGCGCGGCGATTACCGGCAGCGCGGAAAGCGGCTCGAGGAGCTCCAGCGCTTCGCCATGGGCGAAGCGGTCCCAGGCGGCGAAGGCACGCGCGAGGGCGTGTGCGCGGTCGAGCCGAGCGAAGAGGGCCTGGGGCAGGGTGCGGCGCGGCGCTCCGCTCGCCGCCCAAGGGGCGAGGAGCGCGGCCGCCTCGTCGTAGGCGAAGCGAGCGAAGGCACGCTCGGCATCGGCGAGCGAACGCTCGGCCGAAATGGCGTCGATCGCGATCGAGAGGGGTCGCTCGGTGCCGGAGACGACGCGGACGAGATCGGGGCGGGCACCGCTCACGAACTGGATCGCGATCGAGCCGGGCTCGGCCACCGCGGCCAGCATCAGGCCGGCGGTCATGCTCTTGGAGCCGCCGGTGTAGTCGGCCACGATCTCGGCCTCGGGGAAACCGGCACGGAGCTCGCGCAAGAGCTCGCGGGCGCGCCAGAAGACCGTGTCGGGGTCGTCGACCGGCACGATCCGATGCTCCCAGGCTTCGCGCGCGAGCCCCGCGCGCTCGGGGATCGGGCGCGGATCGTAGCCGGCCTCGCGGCCCGGTGGCGGCGGCGGGACCGGGCCCAGGACTTGCACGTCGGAGCCGGCCGTCTCCCCCTCGCGGGCGGTGCAGAGGAAGACGACCCGGTCCGGCCGACGCTTCTCGATCGCTTTGACGATCGGCTCGGGGCTGCCGCCCACGGTGCAGACCAAGATGGTCTTGGGCTTCGACGCCGCGGGCGCCTTCGGTCCGGCTTCGGTCACGGCTCACCTCCACTCGAGCGCGGATTCGTCGACCCACTCGGTATCGCCGCCTTCGAACTCGATCAGCACCTCGCCGTCCTGGCGCTTCAGCGCACGCACCGGCTCGCCCGCGTAGAAGGGGCGGCGACCGGTCGGCGCGGCCCCTGGTCCCTTGCCGGCTCCCGACGAAGCCTGCGTCGCTCCCTCGGCCGCCGCAGCGGCGGGGGCGATCACGGGTTCGAAGCCCTCGGGGAGGAGGAGGAGCCAGCCGAGCGGTAGGAGCGGGGCGTGCTCGGCGGGCTTGACGAGGTTGCGGGTGTTGCCCTGCCGCATGGAATGCGGCGGCTCGGCCTGGGCGTTCCAGCCCTCGCGCACCCCCTCGAGGCTCTTCGATTCGAATTGGCCGAAGCGGCCGACGCGCAGGAGGAGGACGTCGTCGCGCGCGCGCAGCTCGGCCGGGCCGAGCGGCTTGCCGTCCGGCGCCTTCACCCGGATCAGCCGGCGCAGCGGCTTCTCGATCGCCGCCTCGCCCGCGTAGAAGCGCTCGAGCTCGTACTCCCAGAGCTTCCAGTGGAAGGCGTTGACGGCGCGGGCGAGGGCCGCGGCGTCGAGGCGGAAGGAGGGCACCTTCCGGCAGCTAGGGTCGAGCTCCTGGACTTTGCGCAGCATGCCCGCCTCGATGCGGATCTCGCAGGAAAGCGGCAGCGTGCGGCCGAGGGCCAGCGAGCCCGTGACCTCGAAGATCATCTGCATCTTCTCGGCCGGCTGCTTGCCGTCCTTGATCAGGCGGGTCGGGCGCCAGTTGATCACCTGCTCGACCCGGGTCGCCGCCTCGGGCAAGAGCACGTCCGCCACCTCGACGAAGCGGAACGGGTCCTGGTCGGGGTTGATCTGCCGGAGGTCCCGCTCGGTCTTGGGACGGGCCAGGAGGCGGGCCTGGACCTCGTTGGAGGCACGCGAGGCGATCGAGCCTTTGGGCGTGCGGTGCTTTTTCTTTGCGTCCTCGATCAGCGCTTTCTTGTTCGGCACGAGGCTCGAGAGGAGCGCCGTGCGCAACGCGCCCTTGAGGCTCGAGCCGGGCAGGTAGGGCCGCGCTCCGGTGCGCACGAAGGGTCGCACGTCGCCCCGGCGCAACGGGTTCTCGATCACCGGCCGGAGCTCTCTTGCGGCGGCGGCACCCACGGCGATGCGCTCGAGGACGAGCTCGGGCCGCACCGCCTCGCGGAGAACGTGTTGAGCCTTCTGCAGCTCGCCGCGTTCCAGAGCCTCCAGATAGTCGCGCCTGCGGCGCGGATCGGCGGCGCGCAGCACCGCGGCGGGGTCGAAGCGCTCGAGCCAGGCTCCGCCGTCCGCGAGGCGCCAGGCCTCGGCGGCGAGCACGCTGCCGTCGCCCACATGGATCGGGGTCAGGGGCCAGGCGGTGAAGCGCGAGAGGACGTCACCCTGCATGGGGAGCCTCCGTGTAGGGCACGACGAGGTGGAAGGCGTGCTGGCCCGGGGTGTAGCCGAGCAGCGCCGGCACCTCGGGATGGACGATGCCCTCGAGCCAGGCGCCGTGCGGCCCGGGTCCGTCGGCTTCGAAGGTGGCGCCGGGCTTCATGAGGAGGATCGGCCGCTTCCAGGGCCGGCCGCAGGCCATGCCGGCCTCGATCGAGAGCTTGCCGAAGTGGGTGGCGAGCTTGTAGCGCGGTGCCCGGAGCTTCTCGGTCCAGCAGCCGTGGGAAAGCGAGAGGTAGCGGTTGCCGGCGTGCGCGAAGAGCTCCCGTTCCGGCTCGTGGCCGACGATTCGGAAGCGGCCGCGGCCGAAGGTGGAATCGCGGCCGAAGCCCCAACGGCCCACGGCCGCGAGCAGGTCCAGGACCTCGCCGATCGGCCGGGTGGTCGAAAGGTACAGATCGCGCTCGCGGCTCTCCCGGGCCGGCCACCATTCGTCCTGGAAGTAGAGGCCGGCCTCGTCGCGCACCGTGCCGCGGCCGCGGTCGATGACGTTGTGCGCCTGCCGGTGCTCGCGGTCGCCGGGGCCGTCTTCGAGCGCCCCTTCGATCGCCCGGGCGGAGAGGGCTCCGCGGGCGGCGAGGAAGGCCGCGCGTTTCACGAAGGGCTTCTTTTTGAGCTTCTTGTGCTGCGCGCCGCGGGCCGGATCGAAGGGCGGCGGCGGGAGGAGCGGCTTCGGCAGGAGGTCCTTCGGCAAGAGGTCGGAGAGGAGGAGGTGCTCGCGGCCCTCGCGGATCGGCGCGAGCCAAGCGACGAGGGCCTCTTCGCCCTTTTCCCGGAGCAGGGCCCAGCACAGTTGGCCGAAGAGCGTGCCCGAGACGAAGGGCGTGGCATAGGGCCCTTCGAGCTCGAGCGTGACGCGCCAATGGTCCATGGTAGGGGGCCTCAGGCGGCGAAGCGGACGATCTGGGGGGCCTCGTCGATGGGGAAGCGGTTCAGCCGGTGCGCGGTGCCGATCTTCTGCTCGCTGCCGTCGGGGAGCTTGACCACGAGGTCCTCGAAGCTGACCCGGCCGTAGCCGCGCGAGCCGGAGCCGCCGAGCGCGTCCTGCTCGAGAAGGCCGAGGCCGCCGAGGAGCCAGTTGAGGCAGGCCCGGTCGCGCGCACCGCCGTCGCCCGTGTCGTAGAGGCGGAAGGACATCTCGACGTTGAAGACGGCACCGGCCACCACCCGCTCGGTGCGCCGCAGCCCGCCGTCGAGCGCCTTGCCGGCGATGCGGTCGATCGAGACCTCCATTTTCTCCTCGGTGAGCGCGAGGCCGCGGCGCTCGACGCTCTCGACCCAGGCGGGATCGAGGAAGGCGTCGCGGACCACGAGCCGGGTCGGGCCGGGGTCGGGCTGGCCGGCGGCCTCCCAGTCGCGGCGCGGGATCGAGGAGCCGAAGATGCGCAGGATCGGGTCGTCCGCCTTCAGCTCCTGGCCATCGCGCCGGTCGGCGTTGAAGCCCCAGGCGCGGCCGTCGGTACGGACCTTGCCGAAGGCCCACTCGAGCATGAAGCGGAGCTTGCCCTTCAAGGACGAGCCGGGGACGTAGGGCTCGCGGGTGTGCGGATGGCGGACGACCGGCAGGTCGATGCCGCCGATGTCGACCGTGTCCTTGCCGGCGCCGATGTGGAGACCGGTCAGCGCTGTCATGCGTCCGCCGATGCGGGCGACGCCGAGGAGTTTGTGCGTCGTGGCCATGAGCGGGACCTCAGTTGGGATTGTAGGCGCGGTGATAGGCGACGATCGCCTCGAAATGGCGGGCGAAGGCCACGAGCTTCTCGGGATCGTCGGCCGAGGCGGCGTGCTGGGCGAAGAACTTCACGAGCTCGGCCGGGACCTTCTGGCCCGGGCGCTTGAAGGCGTAGGCGGCGCGTGCCTTCATCATGGCGAGCTCGGCCTTGACCTGGTCGGGATCGAGCTTGCCGGCCTGGGCGCGGAGCCGCAGCGCCACGACGGGATCGAAGAACCGGCGCAGCTGGGTATTCGGGAGCTCCTTGAACTTCTCCGCCCACGCCTGGGCTTCGGTGTCGAGCAGCTCGGGGCGCACGGTCCTGCCGTTCGCGGCAAAGTAGGGCACCTTCTGAGC
>DAIOUO010000261.1:0-5080 GCA_036759485.1 Geminicoccaceae bacterium
CCTCGAGCACGAGGGTGGGAGAGAGGGTGGTGCGCGGCCGTTTGCCGGGTGCCAGCGCGTCCGGCCGCTCCGGCTCGAGGCGGAACATCTGGCCGCGCGATCCCAGGCAGAAGCCGAGTTCGGGGATGGTCGGGCTCGACTGCAGCCAGCCGCCCGAGGGGGTGGCGGAAATCAGGTTGCCGAAGCGGTCGGCCACGTCGATGTGGCAGGTGTCGCCGCGGCCGCGCGGCTCCTGCAGATGCGCGAAGGTCGGCTCGGTGCCGATCGGGCCCTCTTCGAGACAGGCCCGCCGCCAGCCCTCGATGGCGAGCGCGCGCTGCCGCTCGAATCCGGGGATCGAGCCGGGCAGGAAATCGCCGCTCGCCTCGGGGCCGATCAGCCGCCGTCGCTCGGCCGCGTAGTCCCTGTCGAGGAGCCGGTCGAGGGGGACCCGGACGAAGGCCGGATCGCCGTAGAAGGCCTCGCGGTCGGCCATCGCGAGCTTGAGGGCCTCGATCACGAGATGGACGAAATCGGGCCCGAGCGGGTCGGCGGCCTCGATCCCGGTGCCCTCGAGGACGGCGAGCGCCTGCAGGAGCACCGGGCCCTGGCCCCAGGGGCCGGTCTTGCAGAAGCGCAGGCGGCCGAGATCGAGCGTGGCGGGCTCCTCGAAGAACGCGCTCCAGGCGGCGAGGTCGGAGCCGCGCAGGAAGGACCGGTGCGGCCGGCCGAGCGCGTCCATCGCCTCGCTGCGGCGGCAGAAACGGTCGATCGCCTCGGCGACGAAGCCCTCCCGCCAGGCCCGTCGGGCGGCCTCGATCCGCCGCTCGCGCGCGCCTCCCGCGGCTTCGGCCTCGGCCAACAGACGCTGCCAGGTGGCGGCGAGCGCGGTGTTGCGGAAGAGCGAGCCCGGCGCCGGCGGCGCACCCCCCGGCAGCCAGAGCGCGGCCGAACTCGGCCAATGGGCGCGGAACCAGTCGGCCCGGCCGGCGATGGTGGCGGCGGCGCGGGGGAGCAGCGGGTGCCCCTCTCGGGCGTAGGCGATCGCGGGCTCGAGCACGGTACGCAGATCGAGCGTGCCGTGCTCGAGGAGGAGCAAAAGCCAGGCGTCGACGGCACCGGGAACGACGGCCGGCAGCAGGCCGTCGTCGGGGATCGCCTCGATCCCGAGCGCCCGGCAGGCCTCGATCGTGGCGGCGGCGGGGGCGGGGCCCTGGCCGCAGAGGACGCGGACACGGCGGCCGCCCGCATCCCAGAGGATGGCGGGCATGTCGCCGCCCGGGCCGTTCAGGTGCGGCTCGACGACCTGCAGGGTGAAGCCGCCGGCGACCGCGGCATCGAAGGCGTTGCCGCCGAGCTCCAGCATGCGCATGGCGGCCTGCGAGGCGATCCAATGGGTCGAGGCCACGACCCCGAAGGTGCCGGTGATCACGGGCCGGGTGGTGAAGCCGCTCATGGGCGCTCCTTCCTGGTCGGCTGCTCAGCTCTCGCGCGGGTCGAGGGCGTCCCTGAGGCCATCGCCCAGAAGGTTGAAGGCCAGCACGACGAGGCCGATCGCCAGCCCGGGCGAGACCGCCATCCACGGCGCCTGGCTCATGAAGTTCTTGGCGGTGTTGAGCATGCTGCCCCAGGAGGGGGCGGGCGGCTGCTGGCCGAGGCCGAGGAAGGAGAGCGAGGCCTCGGCGATGATCGCCCCGGCGATCGCGAGGGTGGCTTGAACGAGGATCGGGGCGGCGATGTTCGGCAGCACGTAGACGAGCACGATGCGCCGGTGCGGGCAGCCCACGGCGCGGGCGCCCAAGACGTGGTCCTCGGCGAGCACGGCCATGGTCTGGCCGCGCGCCAGGCGGACGAAGATCGGGGTGGCGGAGATGCCGATCGCGATCATGGCGTTGCCGAGCGAGGGCCCGAGAAAGGCCGCGAGCGCGATCGCCAGGATGAGGAACGGGCAGGCGAGCAGCGCGTCGGTGAGCCTGCCGATCAGGGCGTCGACCCAACCGCCCGCATAAGCCGCGAGAATACCGAACGGGACGCCCACGAGCACGGCGATGGCCACCGACACCACGCCCGCCAGCAGCGAGGCGCGAGCACCCCAGATCAGGCGCGAGAGGATGTCGCGGCCGAGCTCGTCGGTGCCGAGCCAGAAGGCGGCGGAAGGCGGCTTCCTGACCGCGAGCCAGTTGCTCTTGATCGGCTCGAAGGGGGCCAGGAGCGGGGCGAAGAGGGCGATCAGGACGAAGAGGAGAACGACCGTCCCGCCGAGGAGGGCCAGCCGGTTGCGGGCGAGGCGACGGCCCAGCCGGGCGGCGCGGGCGGGCTCGGGCTCGGCGAGCGCGAGGCCGGCGGCCAAGGCTCAGCTCCGCAGCCTGGGGTTGAGGACGACGTAGAGCACGTCGGCGAGCAGGCTCATGAGGACGAAGCCGAGGCCGGCGCACAGGACCACGCCCTGGACCACCGGGTAGTCGCGGGTGAAGACGGCATCGACCACGAGTTTGCCGAAGCCCGGGATGGTGAAGACCTGCTCGGTCAGCACGGCACCGGAGAGCAGGGTGCCGAGCTCGAGGGTGCCGAGGGTGACGACCGGCAGGAGGGCGTTCCTGAGCGCGTGTCGAACGACGACCCGCCCTTCGGGCAGGCCCATCGCCCGGGCGGTGCGGACATAGTCCTGGCGGAGTGCGGTCAGCATGGCGCTCCGGGTGTGACGCATCATCACCGCGGCGATGCCGGTGCCGAGCACGAAGGCCGGCATGATCATGGTCTGCAGGTTGCGGACGGGGTCCTCGAAGGGGCTCGTGTAGCCCGAGGCGGGCAGGAGGTTCCAGCGCACCGAGACGAGCAGGATCAGCATGATCCCGAGCCAGAAGTTGGGGATCGAGATGCCGGCGAGCGCCACCAGATTGGCGCCGGCGTCGATCGCCCCGCCCTTGCGGACCGCGGCCGCCACGCCGGCCGGAACGCCGATCGCCAGCGCCACGAGCATGGCGAGCAGCGCGAGCTCGATCGTCACCGGGAGCTTGGAGGCGATGAGCTCGGCGACCGGCAGGCCGGTCTTGAGCGAGGTGCCGAGATCGCCCCGCGAGAGGCCGCCGAGCCAGAGCAGGTACTGGACCGGGATCGGCCGGTCGAGATGGTGGAGGGCTCGGATCTGGGCGATCGCCTCGGGATCGCGCTCCTCGCCGGCCAGCGCCAGAGCCGGATCGCCCGGCAGCAGGAGCTGGAGCGAGAAGACGATGACCGTGACCAGCAACACGGTCGGCACGGCCACCACGAGCCGGGCGAGGATCGCCGCCAGCACTACCGGCTCCCGCGGGCGGTGGGCTCAGCCCTTGGTGATGCCCTGCGGGCGGATCAGCCCGTCGGGGTAGGGGACGAAGCCCCGCACCTCCTTGCGCAGGCCCCAGAGCCAGCGCTGGTGGTAGAGATAGATGCGCGGCCGGTCGCGGCCCACGAAGATCTCGAAGGCCCGCGCGTAGAGCTTCTTGCGCGCGGCGGGATCGCTCACGAGGCGGGCCTCCTCGAGCAGCCGGTCGACCTCGGGGTCGCTGTACTTCCCGTCGTTGAGCGCGCCGTTGGTCTCGGTGAAGACGTGGATGTTGCCGTCCGGGTCGGTCCGGCCGGACCAGCCGATCAGGAAGGCCTCGAAATCGCCCTTGGTTTGCCGGTCGAGGGCGGCTGCGAACTCGATCGCGAGCAACTTGACGTCGAACCCGGCCTCGCCGGTCATCGCCTGGACGATCTCGCCCACCCGCTGGGCCTCGGGATTGTTCGGGATCATGAGCTCGACCGGGACCCGCTCGAAGCCCGCCGCCCGGACCAGAGCCCGGGCCCGCTCGAGGTCGCGGGCCGGGATCGGCAGGCCCTCGTGGTAATAGGGGTTCTCGGGGCTCACCGGCTGGTTGCCGACGAGGTGTGCACCCTGGAAGGCGACCTCGTTCAGGATGCGGCGGTCGAGAGCCAGCTCGAAGGCTTCCCGCAGTTCGCGCTTCTGGCCGATCGGCGATCGCGCGCGCGGCCCGTTGCCGAGGTTGAAGGTGATGCCCTGATAGCCTTGCGAGGCGATCGTGACGAGCGACAGACGCGGGTCGGTGCGCACCTGGTCGAGGTCCTGCGGTGCGAGCCGCTCGACCAGGTCGAGATCGCCCGACTGGAGGTTGGCGAGGCGCACGCTCTGGTCGGGAATGGGCAGGAAGGTGATGCGGTCGAGGGCGATCCGCTCCTTGTCCCAATAATCGGCGAAGCGCTCGAGGACGATGCGGTCCTGGGCCACCCGCTCCTTGAAGCGGAAGGGCCCGGCGCACACCGGCTGGAGGGCGAAGTCCTTGCCCTCGGCCTCGGCTTTGGCGAGCGCGGTGGGCGAGAGGATCATGCCGGCCCGATCCGAGAGCTGGGCGAGCAGCGGGGCGAAGGGCCGATCGAGCTCGAGGCGGACGGTGAGCGGGCCGCTCGCCACGACTTTCCGGACCGGGCGGATCTCGCTCGCCCGGTTGGAGCCCTTCATGGTCCGGTGCCGCTCGAGGCTCGCGACCACCGCGGCCGCGTCCACGGGTGTGCCGTCGTGGAAACGGACGTTCGGCCGCAGCTCGAAGGTCAGCGTCCGGCCGTCGTCGGCGAGCGTCCAGGCGGTCGCGAGCTGCGGCACGTAGTCGAGCGCGGGCGTGATGTCGACGAGCTTGTCGCAGAGCGAGGCGAACACGATCCGACCGACGAAGGTGCGGGCCACCGTGGGGTCGAGCTTGTCCGGGTCCTCCTGCAGGCCGATCCGGAGCTCGGCCGCGCCGGCTGCGGCGGCGAGCAGGGTCGAGGCGGTGAGAAGAGCGGCGGTCCGCCCGAGCCGGGTCTTGCGCATGCGCGGTCCCTCCCTCGCGACGCTCGCGCTCTAGCACTCCGCGGCCGGATTGTCGCGGGCCGCCTCGAGCAGGGCGAGGCGGCGCGCGAGCGCCGCGGGCGGCGGCGCGGCGGAGGGCGGCTCGGGTGGCGGCAGCTCGGCCGCACGCAGGCAGGCGACGGCGTGGCCCGGTACGGTCTCTTCGAGCGGCGGCTCCAGGCGGGCACACTCGGCCACGGCGAAGGGGCAGCGAGTGCGGAAGCGGCAGCCCGAGGG
>DAIOUO010000262.1:0-358 GCA_036759485.1 Geminicoccaceae bacterium
AGGCTCGCGGGGGCGCCTTTTTTGGAGAGCCCCCGACGAGCGGGGCAGCCAACGAGGAAGGAACGACCATGCCCATCAGCCCGGCCGACGTCTGCGATCTCGAGTGGGAGGAGCTCGCCGAGGCGGTGCCCGGCGACCCGGCCCGCCTCGTCGAGCGGATGCGCGAGGAACTGCGCGAGCTCGAGCCCGTGGTCTCGGCGGCGACGCTCGCCACCGTGGCGTTCCGGATGCGCGACGAGGCGGGTCTCGTGAGCGCGCTCCGCTCGCTCACCGAGGCGATCGAGGAGCTCGAGCGCCGCCGCGCCGACTGAGGCCCGGCACACCGCCGGGCTTGAACCCGGGCCCGCGGGTGCCACAT
>DAIOUO010000262.1:368-5074 GCA_036759485.1 Geminicoccaceae bacterium
GCCCGGGCGCCGGCCGCGTCCGCGACGGGCGCGCGGATCCGCCCGCGGGCGGGGGGCGCGCGGTGCAACCGGACCGGCCGCGTGCCGGCCCGCGGCGGTGGCAGGCGGTGAGCGAGACGGGCTGGCACGGCACCACGATCCTCTCGGTCCGCAAGGGCCGTAAGGTGGTCATGGCCGGCGACGGCCAGGTGAGCCTCGGCCAGACCGTGGTGAAGGCCAATGCCCGCAAGGTGCGGCGGCTGGGTGGCGGGCGGATCCTCGCCGGCTTCGCCGGCTCGACGGCCGACGCCTTCACCCTCCTCGAACGGCTCGAGGCCAAGCTCGAGCGCCATCCGGGCCAGCTCTTGCGGGCCTGCGTCGAGCTCGCCAAGGACTGGCGGACCGACCGCTATCTGCGCCGGCTCGAGGCGATGATGGCGGTGGCGGACGCCGAATCCTCGCTCGTCCTCACCGGTGCGGGCGACGTGCTCGAGCCCGAGGCGGGCCTCATCGGCATCGGCTCGGGCGGGCCCTACGCGCTCGCCGCGGCCAGAGCGATGCTCGAGTTGCCCGAGCTCGACGCCGAGGAGATCGCGCGGCGGGCGATGCGGATCGCCGCCGAGATCTGCGTCTACACCAACCACAACGTGACGCTCGAGGTCCTCGATCTGCCGTGACCGCGCTCACGCCCCGCGAGATCGTCTCCGAACTCGACCGCTTCATCGTCGGCCAGCAGGCGGCCAAGAAGGCGGTCGCGATCGCGCTCCGCAACCGCTGGCGCCGCCAACAGCTCGAGGAGGGCCTGCGCGAGGAGGTCCTGCCCAAGAACATCCTCATGATCGGCCCCACGGGCTGCGGCAAGACCGAGATCGCCCGCCGTCTGGCGCGGCTCGCCCAGGCGCCGTTCCTCAAGGTCGAGGCCACCAAGTTCACCGAGGTGGGCTATGTCGGCCGCGACGTCGAGAGCATCATGCGCGATCTGGTCGAGGTCGCGATCAAGCAGACCCGCGAGCGGATGCGCCGCGAGGTGGCGGCACTCGCCGAGCGCAACGCCGAGGAGCGGGTGCTCGATGCGCTGGTGGGCCCGGCCGCCGGTCCCGAGACCCGCGAGAAGTTCCGCCGCATGCTGCGCGAGGGGGCGCTCGCCGAGCGCGAGATCGAGATCGAGGTGCAGGAGGGGGCGGGCTTCCCGACCTTCGAGCTGCCGGGGGTGCCCGGCGCCCAGATGGGCGTGGTCAATCTCGGCGAGATGCTCGGCAAGGCGTTCGGCGGCCGCACCCGCCGGCGCAAGATGAAGGTCGCCGAATCCTACGCCGTCTTGATGGCCGAAGAATCGGACAAGCTCTTGGACCAGGACAAGGTCGTGCGCGAGGGGATCCAGGCGGCCGAGCAGTCCGGCATCGTCTTCATCGACGAGATCGACAAGATCACCGCGCGCGAGGGGCGGATCGGCGCCGACGTGAGTCGCGAGGGCGTGCAGCGCGATCTGTTGCCGCTGGTCGAGGGCACCACGGTGACGACCAAGCACGGGCCGGTCAAGAGCGACCACGTGCTGTTCATCGCCTCGGGCGCCTTCCATCTGAGCAAGCCCTCGGACCTTCTGCCCGAGCTCCAGGGCCGGCTGCCGATCCGGGTCGAGCTGCAGCCGCTCAGCCGCGACGATCTGCGCCGCATCCTGGTCGAGCCCGAGGCGAGCCTCGTGCGCCAGTACGTGGCGCTGCTCGCCACCGAGGGCGTGACCCTCGAGTTCAGTCCCGAAGCGCTCGACGAGATCGCCACTCTCGCCCACGAGATCAACCAGCGGGTCGAGAACATCGGTGCCCGGCGGCTGCAAACGGTCATGGAGAAGCTGGTCGAGGACATCAGCTTCACCGCTTCCGACCGCTCCGGCGAGCGGATCGTGATCGACCGCGAGACCGTCCGCCGCCAGGTGGGCGATCTCGTGGCCGGTGCCGATCTCTCCAAGTTCATCCTCTGAGCCGCGGGCGTCGAGCCCGGGCCGCGGCGGGGTCGGCGCTTGCCGGCCGCGGCGGCCGAGCCTATGAGCCGCCGCGGCCGGGAGGGGCGTCGATGACGGTCTATGTGAGCACGCGCGGCCGCGCCGGGCGGCGCTCCTTCGAGGAGGTGCTGCTCGCCGGTCTCGCCGAGGACGGCGGGCTGTTCCTGCCCGAGTGCTGGCCGCGGCTGTCCGAGGCCCGGCTGCGGGCGCTCGACGGTGCCGACTATCCGACCACCGCCGCCGCGGTCCTCGCCCCCTTCACCGAGGGCTGCTTCGCCGAAGACGAGCTCCTCGCGATCGCGCGCGAGGCCTATGCCGGCTTCGCTCACCCGGCGGTGGCACCGCTGCGCCAATTGGACCCGAGCCTCTGGCTGCTCGAGCTCTTCCACGGTCCCACTCTCGCCTTCAAGGACTTCGCCCTCCAGCTCCTGGCGCGGATGTTCGAGCGCGTGCTGGCCCGCCGCGGCCGGACGATCACGATCCTGGGCGCCACCTCGGGGGATACCGGCTCGGCCGCGATCGCTGCGATCGCCGGCCGGGCGCGGATGCGGATCGTGATCCTGCACCCCGCGGGCCGCGTCTCCGAGGTCCAGCGCCGGCAGATGACGACGGTTCTGGCCGACAACGTCGCCAACCTCGCGATCGAGGGGACCTTCGACGATTGCCAGGACCTCGTGAAGGCGCTCTTCAACGACGCGGCCTTCCGCGCCGAGCAACGGCTCGCCGCGATCAACTCGATCAACTGGGCACGAATCGCGGCCCAAGCGGCCTACTACGTCTACGCCGCGCTCCGCCTGGGTGGCCTCGAGCGGCCCGTGGGATTCTGCGTGCCGACGGGCAATTTCGGCGACGTCTACGCGGGCCACGTCGCGCGCCGCATGGGCCTGCCGGTCGATCGGTTGATCGTCGCCACCAACGCCAACGACATCCTGGCCCGCTTCCTCGCGAGCGGCACGTACGAGGCGGGCACGGTGCGGCCGACCTCGAGTCCCTCGATGGACATCCAGGTGGCCTCGAACTTCGAGCGGCTCCTGTTCGAGCTCCTCGACGGCGACGGCGGGGCGGTCGCCGGGTTCATGGCGCGCTTTTCCCGCGAGCGGCGCTTCACCCTTTCCCCGGAGCGGCACGCCCGGGCCCGGGCGCTGTTCGAAGGCGGTGCCGCCGACGAGGCGGCGACCGCGGCCGAGATCGCCCGCTGGCACGCCGCCACGGGCGGCTCGCTGCTGCTCGATCCGCACACCGCGGTCGGCGCGGCGGTGGCGGAACGCCTGCGCCACGGCTCGCGGGCACCGCTCCTCCTCCTCGCGACCGCGCATCCCGCCAAGTTCCCGGAGGCGGTCGAGGCCGCCACGGGTGTGCGACCGGCCTTGCCGGCGCATCTCTCGGATCTCTTCGCGCGGCCCGAGCGGTTCGCGGTCCTGCCGGCCGAGCCCGCGGCGGTCGCCGACTTCGTCCGCCGTCTACCGCCGGTGGCGTCGTGAGCGAGGCGATTCGGCTCGACCGGCTGGCCAACGGCTTCCGGGTGCTCACCCGGCGCCTGCCCGGGGTGCGCAGCGCGGCGGTCGGGGTGTGGATCGACGCCGGCACCCGCCACGAGCCGGCAGAGGCCAACGGCGTGGCGCATCTGCTCGAGCACATGGCCTTCAAGGGCACGCGGACCCGCACGGCCCGGGACATCGCCTGCGCGATCGAGGCGGTGGGCGGCTCCTTGAACGCCTGGACCTCGCGCGAGCACACGGCCTTCCACGCCCGGGTGCTGGCCGAGGACGTGCCGCTCGCGGTCGAGCTTCTGGCCGACATCCTGAACGAGCCTCTGCTCGACGAGGCCGAGCTCGCCAAGGAACGGGAGGTGGTGCTGCAGGAGATCGGCCAGGTCGAGGACACGCCCGACGATCTCGTGCTCGACCTCTTGCAGGAGGAGGCCTTTCCCGACCAGCCGCTCGGCCGGTCGATCCTGGGCCCGGCCGAGCTCGTGGCGCGGATGCCGAGATCGGCGCTCGTCGACTTCATGGCGACCAGCTACCGACCCGAGCGCATGGTTCTGGTGGGCGCCGGTGCGGTCGAGCACGAGGCGCTGCTCGCGCTCGCCGAGCGCTGGTTCGGCGAGCGGACGCCCGGGCCCGCCCGGCCGCTCGAGCCGGCCCGCTATCGGGGCGGGCTGCGGCTCGAGGGGCGCGAGCTCGAGCAGGTCCATCTCTGCCTCGGCGTCGAGGGGGTCTCGAACCACGACCCCGATTTCTGGGCGGTCCAGGTGCTGGCCTGCGCGCTCGGCGGCGGCATGTCCTCGCGGCTGTTCCAGGAGGCCCGCGAGAACCGGGGCCTCTGCTACGCGATCGACGCCGTCGCGGCCTCTTATGCGGACACGGGCCTCCTCTCGATCTACGCCGGCACGGGCGCCGACCAGGTCGGGAACCTCCTGGAGGTGGTGGCGAACGAGGTCCGCGGCCTCGTGGGCGAGCCCGATCCGGCCGAGATCGCCCGCGCCAAGGCGCAGCTCCGGGCGGGACTGTTGATGGCACTCGAGAGCTGCGGCGCGGTGGCCGACGGGATCGCCCGCCAGCTGCTGGTCTACGGCCGACCGATCCCGGTCGAGGAGACGCTCGCCCGGATCGAGGCGGTCGACCTCGAGGCGGTGCGGCGGGCGGGGACGCGGCTGTTCGGGGCCGGCGGTGCGACCACGGCGGTGGCGATCGGCGAGCTCGAGACGCTGCCCGCACCCGAGCTCGGC